>NZ_JBWKJZ010000012.1:0-235886 GCF_056431945.1 Streptomyces sp. NPDC045778 | reverse complement strand
GGCGGGGACGGAGGGGGGGGATTTGGTTTGGAAAGGAAAGACTGGTGCCTCTTCGGGCGTCGGGCGACCCCTTACCTGACCAAAGGCACCACGTTGGCGGCTCCCCCCGCGCGGGGGACGCCGCCAGTGGCGTCCGCGGACCGCCGTACGGTGATCTGGATCACTGAACGGGACGTGTGACACCGCCTCCGGTGAGGAACTCTTCTGTTCGGGGCGGCTGTTGGGGCGCGACTCCCCGGCCGCCCCAGGGGCGCGGCGGATGGTGACCGGGGCATCGAGTGGGGGGTAGGCATGGGCTTCTTCGACGGTCTGCGGCCCGGGCGGGCGATGGACTTCGCGGCGGGCGCGGCCGCGACGAACGCCATCGAGCTGACCAAGCGGCACCCGATGGTCTCGCTCAGCAAACAGGGCGCGGCCACGGGGAACCTCCGCGTCAACCTCTCCTGGCAGATGCGGACGTCCGACCTCATCGGCAAGAGGCGCGGCGGCGGTGGGCTGCTGCGCCACCCCTTCAAGCTGTTCCAGCCCGAAGAGGTCCAGGCGCACACCCAGAGCATGGTCAATGTGGACCTCGACCTCGGCTGTCTGTACGAGCTGGCGGACGGGGCCAAGGGCGTGGTGCAGCCGCTCGGCAACTTCTTCGGCAGCCTGAACTCGCCGCCGTACGTGAAGGGCAGCGGCGACGACCGGTTCGGCTCCGGCACCGGCGAGACGCTGTACGTCAACCTCGACCACCGGGAGTCCATCAGGCGGCTCCTGGTGTTCGTCTACATCTACGACCAGACCCCGGCCTTCGACCGTACGCACGCCAAGGTCACGCTCTACCCCAGCAACGGCCCGCGGATCGAGATCGACCTGGACGAGCGCCAGCCGCAGGCGCGCTCCTGCGCGGTGGTCCTCCTGGAGAACATCAAGGACGAGCTGATCGTGCGCCGCGAGGTGAAGTTCGTGTACGGCTTCCAGGCCGAGCTGGACCGGCTCTACGGCTGGGGCCTCCAGTGGGGCCGCGGCTACAAGTCCAAGGTCGGCTGAGCCGCCGCCCGCGCCCCGCTCAGCGCGGCAGGAACTGCGGCCCCTGCGGCGGCATCCGGAAGGCGGGGTCGGGCACCGGCGGGACCGGTTGCGGATAGCCGTACGCCGGCTGGGGCGCCACCGGAGGCTGGGTGACGTGCGCGGCCGCGGGCTGCGGGTAGCCGTAGGCGGGCTGCGGCGCCGGGTACCGCGGCGGCTCGGGCGGGTAGCCGTACGAGGGCTGGGGCGCGACGGCGGGCGCGGGCGGCGCGGCCGGGTACTGCGTGGCGGGCTGCGGCTGGGCGGGGTGGGCGGCCGGGGGCTGCGCGGCGGCGCCGGGCCCGCGCGGCAGCGAGGCGTCCGGGGTGGGCTCGGGCACGGCCTCCGACTCGTCCACGGAGATGCCGAAGTCGGTGGCGAGGCCCACCAGGCCGTCGGAGTACCCCTCGCCCAGGGCGCGGAACTTCCAGCCCTCGCCGCGGCGGTACAGCTCGCCGCAGATCAGCGCGGTCTCGGCGCCGGTCTGCGGGGTGATGTCGAAGTACGCGAGCGGCTCGGCGGTGGCCGGTGCCGCGGCGTCGTACAGCAGGATCCGCAGGTCCCGTACCCGCTCGAAAGGCACGTTGTCGGCGGAGGCGACGAGCAGGACGCGGTCGACGGCCGCCTCCAGGCCCGCGAGGTCCGTCTGGACGGTGTCCGTCAGGCCGTCGGCCAGGCGCTTCTGGCCCAGGCGCCAGACCTTGCCGGAGGGGTGGCGCGGCTGGTTGTAGAAGACGAAGTCCTCGTCGGAGCGCACCCGGCCGTCGGTGCCGAGCAGCAGCGCCGACGCGTCGACGACGGGGGAGCCCTGGCTCAGCGTCCAGCGCAGGACCGCGCGGACCGCGGTGGCTTCCAGCGGGACGTTCGACCCCTTCAACATCGCGTGCGTCATGCCGTCATCCTGCCCTTCTTGTCCCGGGCGATACAACGCGGGGGCCCGGGGTACTGCCCCTGACCCGAGGGCCCTGACCCAAGGGGGCGCCTTGTCCTATGACACCCGGTTGTGCCGGTGTGGTGCCGAGGTGTACGTCATGGCCGGGTTACCTGGATTTCACACCCGAGGGGAACCCCGGACACTCGCCTTTACGTACTATTACCGGCCATGTCTTCGGATCGCATACGCGATGCGGGCGGAATCAGGAGAATCCCAGGGGAACCCCATGCGTCACTTCGGGCACATAGCCCCAGAGGTGCGAGAGCGCCTCTTTCACAGGGAGCCGTGCGCCTTCACCGCGGACTCCCCGCCGCAGCTCATCGCCGCCGCTCTCGGCGCCACGCTGTACAGCCCGGCCACGCGGCCGCGGCTGGCCGACGACATCCTCAAGCAGGCCGGCCGTGGCGTGATCTCGATGGTCGTCTGCCTGGAGGACTCCATCGACGACGCCGAGGTCGTGGGCGCCGAGGAGAATCTGGTCCGGCACTTCGTGGACCTCGCGGGGCGGGCGGACGCCGAGCCGCCGCTGCTCTTCATCCGCGTCCGCGACCCCGAGCAGATCGGGGACCTGACCCGCAGGCTCGGTCCCGCGGTCCGTCTCCTGTCCGGATTCGTACTGCCGAAGTTCACCGAGGAACGGGGCGTTCCGTTCCTGGAGTCGCTCGCCGCCGCGGAGACGGCGAGCGGGCGGCGCCTGTTCGCGATGCCGGTCCTCGAATCGCCGCAGCTGCTGTATCTGGAGAGCCGCGCCGAGACGATCGCCGGGATCGCCCGCACCGTCGACAAGTACCGCGACCGGGTGCTGGCGCTGCGGCTCGGCGTCACCGACTTCTGCTCGGCGTACGGCCTGCGCAGGCCCCCGCACATGACCGCGTACGACGTGCAGATCGTCGCCTCCGTCATCGCCGACGTGGTGAACCACCTCGGCCGCGCCGACGGCACCGGCTTCATCGTGACCGGGCCCGTCTGGGAGTACTTCCGCGTCCAGGAGCGGATGTTCAAGCCGCAGCTCCGCCAGAGCCCGTTCCTTGCGGGCCGCGCCGAGGAACTGCGCCAGGCCCTGATCGAGCACGACCTCGACGGCCTGCTGCGCGAGATCGAGCTGGACCGGGCCAACGGCCTGCTCGGCAAGACCTGCATCCACCCCTCGCACGTCACGCCCGTGCACGCCCTGTCCGTGGTCAGCCACGAGGAGTACGGCGACGCCCAGGACATCCTGCGCCCCGAGCGCGACGGCGGCGGAGTCATGCGGTCCGCGTACACGAACAAGATGAACGAGGTGAAGCCGCACCGCGCCTGGGCCGAGCGGACCCTGCGCCGCGCCGAGGTCTTCGGCGTCGCGCGCGAGGACGTCGGCTTCGTGGAGCTGCTCTCGGCGGGACTGCCCACCTGATGGCGCGACGGAGCGAAGAAGTGACAGTGAGCGACGGAAAGGCGTCGAAGAACGTGGTGTGGTCGGGTACGTGGGTCGCCGAGCGGCTCGGTGTGGAGCTGGCCGGCGACGAGGGGCTGCGGGAGCTGCTCGGGCTCGCGCTGCGGCGCAACCCCAAGCGCGCCCACCTCCTGGTGTCGAACGTGCTCGGCAAGCACGTGCCGCAGCTGCCCTCGGTGGTGCGGCACTCCGGGTACGAGCTGGGCCTGCGGGTGCGCGAGCTGCTCGGCCCCGACGCCTGCGCGCGCGCCGTCGTGCTCGGTTACGCGGAGACGGCGACGGGCCTCGGCCACTGCGTCGCCGACGGCGTCGCGGACGCCCCCTACCTGCACTCCACGCGCCGCCCCGTCCCGGGCGTGGCCCCGGCGGGCGGCTTCGAGGAGTCCCACTCGCACGCCACCTCGCACCTGCTGCTGCCCGAGGACCCCCGGCTGCTCGCGGGCACGGGTCCGCTGGTCCTCGTGGACGACGAGTTCTCCACCGGCAACACCGTCCTCAACACCGTCCGCGCCCTGCACGCGCGCTTCCCGCGCGAGCGGTACGTCATCGTGGCCCTGGTCGACATGCGCGCCCCCGCCGACCGCGACCGCCTCGACGCCTTCGCCGCGGAGATCGGGGCCCGCGTCGACCTGGTGACCCTCGCGTCGGGCACGGTGCGGCTGCCGGAGGGCGTCCTGGAGAAGGGCCGGGCACTCGTCGAGGAGCACGAGGAGCACGAGGGCGTGCCTGCGGCCCGGCCCGCGCCGCGCGCCGCGCGCGCCCCCGTCACCCGGGTCGGCCTGGCCTGGCCCGACGGTGTCCCCGACGGCGGCCGGCACGGCTTCACGCCCGCGCACCGGGGCCGGCTGGCCGCCGCCCTCCCCGGCATGGCGGAGCGGATCGCGGGGGCGCTGCCCGAGGGGGCCAGGCGCGTCCTCGTCCTCGGCTTCGAGGAGCTGATGTACGCGCCGCTCGCGCTCGGCGTCGCCCTGGAGGGGCACCTCGGTGAGACGGCGGAGGTCCGCTACTCCACCACCACCCGCTCACCCGTCCTCGCCCTCGACGACCCCGGCTACGCCATCCGCACCCGGCTCGTCTTCCCCGCCCACGACGACCCCGCCGACGGGCCCGGCGACCGCTACGCCTACAACGTGGCGGGCGGCGGCTTCGACGCGGTCGTCGCCGTCGTCGACTCCACCGCCGACACGGCCGCCCTGCACGCCCCCGACGGCCTGCTCGCCCAGCTGTCCGCGCACACGGGGCACGTGCTGCTCGCCGTCGTCCCCTCGTACGCACCCGAAAGGTCCCCGTCCGTGCTGCCCGAGCCCCTCCGTGGCCCCGCCTTCTCCTCGTACGCGCCCGACGACGTCGGCTGGCTGCTCCAGGACCTCTCGGAGGTCACGCTCGAAGCGCCCACCGAGGAGCGCGAGGAGGCGATCCAGAGCGGCGGGGCGCACTACGCCGAGTCGCTGCCGGTCGAGTACCAGCCGAGCGCGCGGTACCAGGAGCTGTTCCGGGCCGCGCTCGACACCTCCGCCGCCCGGATCGCGCAGGCCGTCGGCACGGTCACCGAGACGGTCATCGCCGAGCGCTCGCCGCGCCCCGTGCTCGTGTCCCTGGCCCGTGCGGGCACCCCCGTCGGCGTCCTGATGCGCCGCTGGGCGCTCCACCGCCACGGCCTCGACCTGCCGCACTACGCGGTGTCCATCGTGCGCGGCCGCGGCATCGACGCCAACGCGCTGCGCTGGCTCGCCGCGCACCACGACCCGGCCGACGTCGTCTTCGTCGACGGCTGGACGGGCAAGGGCGCCATCACCCGCGAACTCGCCGCAGCGATAAGGGAGTTCGAAGAGGCCGAGGGTGTCACCGGTTTCAACCCGGACATGGCCGTGCTCGCCGACCCGGGCTCCTGCGTGCGCACGTACGGTACCCGCGAGGACTACCTCATCCCCTCCGCCTGCCTCAACTCCACGGTCTCCGGGCTCATCTCGCGCACCGTGCTGCGCGCCGACCTCGTCGGCCCCGACGACTTCCACGGCGCGAAGTTCTACCGCGACCTCGCGGACGCCGACGTCTCCGCGGACTTCGTGGCCGCGGTCGCCGCCCGCTTCGACGAAGTGGCCGAGGCCGTGGACACACGGGTCAAGGACATCCTGGCCGCCGACCGCGCCCCCACCTGGGAGGGCTGGGCCGCCGTGGAGCGGATCAGCGAGGAGTACGGCATCCACGACGTGAACCTCGTCAAGCCCGGCGTCGGCGAGACCACGCGCGTGCTCCTTCGCCGCGTGCCCTGGAAGATCCTCGCCCGGGCCGGGGCGGGCCCCGACCTCGACCACGTCCGGCTGCTGGCCGCCCAGCGCGGCGTGCCCGTCGAGGAGGTGGAGCAACTCCCGTACACCTGCGTGGGGTTGATCCACCCCCAGTACACGCGCGGGGCGACCGGCGCCGACGGCAAGGCGGTGACCGGAGCGTGAGCGCCCGCCCCGTGCGGCTGGTCGCAAGCGACCTCGACCGCACCCTCATCTACTCCGCCGCCGCGCTCGGCCTGCGCATGCCCGACGCCGAGGCGCCGCGTCTGCTCTGCGTCGAGGTGTACGAGGGCAAGCCGCTGTCGTACGTCACGGAGGCCGCGGCCGGGCTCCTCGCGGAGCTTGCCCGGGCCGCCGTGTTCGTGCCGACGACCACGCGCACACGCGAGCAGTACGCGCGCATCCACCTGCCGGGCCCGGCGCCCGCGTACGCGATCTGCGCCAACGGCGGCCACCTGCTCGTCGACGGCGTCTCCGACCCCGCCTGGCGCGCGGCCGTCGACCGGCGCATCGCCGCGGACTGCGCCCCCCTGGAGGAGGTCCGCGCCCATCTGCTGCGCACCGCCGACCCGGCCTGGCTGCTGAAGGAGCGCGTCGCCGAGGACCTCTTCGCCTATCTGGTCGTCGAGCGGGCCCTGCTGCCGGACGGCTGGGTCAAGGAACTCGGCGCGTGGGCGGAGCAGCGCGGCTGGACCGTCTCGCTCCAGGGGCGCAAGGTGTACGCCGTGCCGCGGCCGCTCACCAAGAGCGCGGCCATGCGCGAGGTCGCGCGGCGGGCCGGCGCCGACGAGACGCTGGCCGCGGGGGACTCCCTGCTCGACGCGGACCTCCTGGCCGCGGCGGACCGCGCCTTCCGGCCCTCGCACGGGGAGCTGGCCGAGGTGGGCTGGACGGCGCCGGGGCTGGTGGTGGTGCCGGAGGCGGGGGTGGCGGCGGGGGAGTCGATCCTGCGGCGCTTCCTGTCGGAGTGACCTTCGCGGGGCGCCCCAGGCCCGCCCCTTCCCGAACCGGAGGCTGGCCGCCCCGGGGGTCTGGGGGCGGAGCCCCCAGGATCGGGAAGGGGCGGACCCGGGGCGCGGCGCGGCGTAAAATTGGGGCATGCCTCGTTACGAGTACCGTTGCCGTCCCTGCGGGGACACCTTCGAGTTGAGCCGGCCGATGGCGGAGTCCGCGGAGCCCGCGGTGTGTCCGGCCGGGCACGAGGACACCGTGAAGCTCCTGTCGACCGTGGTGGTCGGCGGCACCACCCCGGCCCCGGCGGCCGGAGGGGGCGGCGGCGGTTGCTGTGGCGGCGGCTGCTGCGGCTAGCGCAGCACGTCGTCCGCGCCGAGCAGCCCCAACTCCGCCCGCGTGGGGGCGCCTTCCCAGTCCCCGCGCGAGGCGACCGCGAAGGCCCCGGTGGTCACCGCCCGCTCAAGGCGCCCCGGCACGTCAGCGCCGTCGAGCAGCGCGGACAGATACCCGGCGACGAACGCGTCCCCGGCGCCCACGGTGTCGACGACGCGCACCGGCACCGCGGGGCGGTGCCACGACGCGCCCCCGTCCGCGTACGCGGCGGCGCCGTCCGCGCCCAGCTTCACGACGACCTCCGGGACGCCGAGCCGCAGCAGCCGCTCCGCCGACTCCCGTACGCCGCCCGGCTCTTCGCCCGGTGCCAGGCACACCGGCAGCTCGTCCGCGGAGGCCACGAGCACGTCGACGTACGGCGTCCAGGGGTGCAGGAAGGTGCCCGCGTCCCGCCTGCTCCACAGCCGGGAGCGGAAGTTGACGTCCAGGCAGACGGGCACGGCGTGCTCGCGCGCGAGGCGCAACACGCGCTCCCAGGCGGCGCGGGCCGCCTCGCCGAGGGCCGGGGTGACACCGGTCAGGTGCAGCACGCGCGGCGGCGCGGCGGCGAAGGCCCGCGCGACGGCCTCCGCGTCGACCTGCGATCCGGCGGAGCCCGAGCGGTAGTAGTGGACCCGCGTCACCTGCGGAAGGCGCGGCTCGAAGAGGATCAGGCCGGTGGGCGCGCGCGGGTCGCGGCCGGCGTGCGAGACGTCCACGCCCTCGGCCCGCAGCGTCCGCAGGACCAGCTCACCGGCCTCGTCGTCGCCGACGGCGCCCGCCCAGGTCGCGGCGTGCCCGAGCCGGGCGAGGCCCACGGCCACGTTCGACTCGGCCCCCGCGACGGACACCGTCATGGTGCCGCCCAGCTTCAGCGGTCCCTCGCCGCGCAGGGCCGCCATGGTCTCCCCGAAGGTGAACACGTCCGGGCCCGGGCCGTCGCCCGCGCACACCCCGCTCACGCGCACACCGCCACGAACCGCCGCGCGCGGGCCCGCAGCGCGTCCAGGTCACCGCCGTCCGCCGCGTCCGCGACGAGGGGCGAACCGACGCCCACCGCCGCGGCACCGTGCTCCAGATAGGCCCGCGCCGCGTCCGCGTCCACGCCGCCGACCGGCACGAACGGCAGGTCGGGGAACGGGCCGCGGAGCGCCTTCAGATAGTCGGGGCCGCCCGTCGCCGACGCGGGGAAGACCTTCAGGGCGGTCGCGCCCGCCGCGCTCGCGGCGATCACGTCGGTCGGGGTGAGGACGCCCGCGAGCACGGGCAGGCGCAGTGCGAGGCCGGTGTCGGCGCCCGCGCCGAGACCGGGCGTCACGATCAGGTTCGCGCCCGCCTCGGCCGCGCCCCGGGCCTCGTCCGCCGTCAGGACCGTGCCCGCGCCGAGCCACGCGTCCGCGCCCAGCTCGGCCCGCGCCCTGCGCAGCACACCGAGCGCGCCGGAGCCGCTCAGCGAGACCTCGACCAGCGGCACACCGGACTCGACGAGCGCCACGACCGTACGGAACGACGCCTCCGGGTCACGGCCGCGCACGATGGCGAGCAGCCGCCGGGCCCGCAGCGCCGCGAGGAAGCCGGCCGCACCCGCGGCCGGACCGTCGGTCGAACTCTTGCTCACACCCTCGGTCATGCCCACAGGCTCGCACAGGCGCAGAGGCGCCCCGACGCGGGGCCCCGGGCTCAGCCGGCGCCCTGGCCGCGCTCCTCGCGGATCCGCGCGACCACGCGCGCCGCCGTGGCGCGCACGGCCTCCATCTCGGTCAGGAACTGCCAGTAGTCGGGGTGGCGGCCCTCCAGGGCGGCCACCGCGTGGTCCAGGCGGGCCACCGACTCGTCCAGCGGGCGCGCGTCCCGAGGGTCGGGGCGCTGGCGGCCCGCCATGGCCAGGCGCTGGGCGTCACGGACCGCGAACCGGGTGCGCTCGATCTCCGCCTGCGGGTCCTTGGAGACCTCGTTCAGCCGCCGCAGCCGGTCGCCGGCGGCGGACACCGCCTCGTCGGTGGAGTTGAGCAGGGCCCGCACGGTCGAAAGCCGCGCCGTGGCGTCCGGCCACCGCTGCTCCTCGCGGGCCCGCTGGGCCTCCGCCAGCTTGGCCTCCGCCTGCCGTACGTTCTCCTCGGCCTGCTCGGGGACGCGCTGGAGGTCCTGCCAGCAGGCCGCGGTGAAGCGGCGGCGCAGCTCGCTGAGGACCGGCTCGACCTGCTCGCTGCGGGTGGTCAGGGCCTGGGCGCGGGTGCGCAGCGTCACCAGGCGCCGGTCGATCTCGCGGGCCCGCTCGGGCAGCCGCTCGGCCTCCGCGCGGACGGCCTCCGCGTCGCGCACGACACGGTCGGCGCGCTGGAGCGTGTCGGCGACGCCGTGCTGCCCCGCGCCCTGGTTGAGCTTGGTCAGCTCGGGCGCGAGCGCGGCGAGCCGCCCCGCGAGGTCGTCGGCCTTCAGGCCCGCGCCGCGCACCGCGTCCAGGGCGTTGCTCGCGGCCAGGAGCGTCTGGCGGGCCCGCTCCACGGCCGGGGCGAGCCGGGCGAGCTGGGTCTCCGCCTTGTCGAGGAGCTGCCCGAGCCCCTGTGAGAAGCGGTCCAGGTCCTGCTTGGTCCTGCCGAGCGCGTCCTTGGCTGCGGTCAGCTCGGTGCGCGCCCGGCCGGCGGCGGATGCCTCCAGGTCGTCCCGGTCCAGGTCGTGCGCGTCCACGGCGGTGATGTACTGGTGGCTGACCTCGTCGATGCGCTGCCCGAACGCCTCGAAGTCGGCGGCGGCGCGCCGCGCGGCGGGCGAGGAGTCCACCGCCACGATCGTCTCGATGGAGATCCGCAGGTCCCGCTGCGCGGTGTCCAGCTCGTAGAACGCGGCGGCCGCCGCGTCCTTGGCGGCCTGCGCCTCGGCCCGGGCGCTCTCCCCACGCCCCCCGAACCACCGCCGCGTGCCGCCTCCGGCGAAGGCCCCGGGGAACACGGCGGCGAGGAGGGGAAGGGGCAGCAGAACGAGCCCTAGAGCATCACGCAGGGGCCGAACGGCAGCGCCCCGCAGGGGCGCGGGGCGAGACATGATGCGGCTCCGCCGCCGGGGCGCGCCCAGCCCACGACGACCCGCGGATGGAGACGAGGGCACCGACGGACAGGCAGAGGAGGCCGTGCCACACCTGTGTGGCTGCGATGGTGTCGCCGTCACTGTCCCTCTCCCGTGCTGTCGTCCGCCCTGCCAGGCCGGTGTCACATTCTCCCACCGGTGGAGGACGAACACACGGGGTGGTCAGTTCGCCGCGCGCACCGTGATGTTGCCGTCGACGCTGCGTACCGACACGTGGTGCGGGCTGTCGTCGGCGCGCGGCACGGACACGTCGACGCCGCCGTCCACGCTCTCGGTGTCCACGCGGTAGCGGGCGTCGGGCAGGCCGACGGTCACGGACCCGTCCTTGCTGTGCGCGCGCACCCGGTCCGGTACGGCGCCGAGTTCGAGCCACACGGAACCGTCCTGGGAGCGGGCGCTGACCCGCTTCGACGTGACGCCGTCGGTCCGCACCGACCCGTCGGTGCTGCTCAGGTCCAGCGGCCCGCTGGAGTTCCGCACGGTCACGCCGCCATCGGCCGTGCGCACCTTCAGGGGCTCGCGGAAGCCGCTGGCGGTGACCTGGCCGTCGCTGTTCAGAATGGTCACGGCGACACCGCGCGGTACGACGACGCGGTGCTTGGCGGAGCAATTGCTGATCACCCCGGCGCACTTCACCCGGAACGTGAGCTTGTCGCCCCCGGCGCTCTGCTTCCACGTGACCTTGGGGCTCTCGCCGAGCACGGTCCGCCCGTCGAACCAGCGCGTGACCCGTACGTCCTTCACGTGGTCCGACACCACGACGTCCAGGGCCGAGTCGCCCGAGTCGAGGGTCAGCGTCCGCCCGGGCAGGCTGAACGTCCGCCGCTCCGGCGTCTTGTCGTCCCCGGCGTCGGCCCCGCACGCGGCGACGAGCCCGAACACGGCCGCCGTGGCCCCGACACCGGCGAGGATCCGCGCGCTCCTCGGCCCCAGCGGACCCGGACGACGGCTGTGGGCGGTGCTCATGACGTTCTCTCCCCTGAAAGCCCCTCGCGACCCGTGCCGCGAGCACACTCCGACCGTACGGAGCGGCACGCGCCCGGGGGATCCGGGCCGCCACCGCATCCGTGGTGGGGATATCCCCCGGGCCTCTCCGGGTGTGCGGGGCACCACCACCGGCAAGGTAGGCTGTCCACTCGTCCCGGGCGCGTAGCTCAGGGGTAGAGCGTCGCCCTTACAAGGCGAATGTCGGCGGTTCGAAACCGTCCGCGCCCACCGGGTTCAGCAGCACCGACGGCCTCTCGGAGATCCTCACGATCCCCGGGGGGCCTTCGTGCTGTCCGTGGTCAGGACCGCCTCGGCCTTCTTCAGTGCGTGGGCGCGCAGTTGGCGCCATTGCGTCAGTTCCGGGCGGTGGTCCGCGCGGACCTCGGCTAGGGAGCGGTGGGCGTGGGCGGCTTCAGGTTTGAGGTTGTTCACCACTGTCGATACGCGGAACCAGCGCTTCTGGTCGCCGTACAGGGTGCGCTGCGCGGCGGCCAGGCAGCCGTCGGTGTGGGCGCCCACGGAGTGGCCCGTCGGGAGGGTCAGGGAGAGTTCCGTGCGGCCGGTGCCGAACAGGGCGCGGGCCACGCGCTCCCGCTCGGTGCCGGACGGCGGGCGTTCGCCCCGGCGGGGCGGGGTGAGGCCCCGGTGGCTCAGGCAGCTGTCGGTGAGCCGCTGCTGCGCCGCCTTGATGACGTCGTCGGGGGAGGGCGCGGGCGGACGCGGCGCCGGGGACGCGCATCCCGCCGCGAGGGCGCCCGCCAGGAGGACGGGCAGCGGTACGGAGGCGAGGGCGCGCAGGCGCATGGGGGCTCCCGGGGTGGGCTCGGCACGGTGCGTGCGCAGGATCCCCGGTGGCGGCGCGGGTAAGCGTGGTTTCACTCGCGTCGGTGAGTAGTCCTACCGGTTCCGGTGGCGCGGGGGTGGCGTGGGCCTACTTGTGGCGCGCGTGCGTACGGCGGTACCGGCGTTCCCAGCGCTCCTGGCGGGACCGGCGGATGCGGTAGTCGCGGTACGTGGCGGGCGTGCCCGCGCCACCGCCCGCGCTCCCGGTCGTGCCGCCCTTGACCGCGGCGCGGTCGTGGTGGCGGAGCAGGAAGTACGCGATCGCCGCCGCGAGCAGCCACAGCAGCGGCTGGCTGAAGCCGAGGGCGATCAGGACGAGCAGCAGGGCGATCGTCAGGACAGTCATGGGTACCTCCGCAGGCTGGACGCGGGGGCTGGGCGTGGCCTTCATGGACAGGGGCGGGCCCGCGCGGCGCGGAGCGGGGTCGGCTCCGGAGCGCGCACCCCGGGTCGCGAGGGCGTACGCGGGCTCATCGGGCCTCGGGCGGGGCGTCGGCCGCGGCCCGGTGGACGTGCTTGAGCCTCATCCGGGTATCCACCGCCTCCGGTCCCGAAACCTGCTCCCAGAAGCGGTGGCACGTCACGAACACGGCCAGCTCGCGCTCCCGCGCGCGCAGCTTCTCCACCTCGGCCTGCTCGTCCGGGCTCCAGCCGGGCGTGGCCGGGCGCTCCAGCTTGCGCCAGCCGTGGTCGTCGCTGAAGCCGTCGTGCGGCTCGACGGACCAGGGGAGGCGGCGGAGCAGCGCGTGCAGCTCGGACCTGACCTGGTGCAGCTCCTCCTGGGCGGACAGGAGGTCATCGGGAAACGCGGGCGGGGGAGACTCGGGCACGCCGTAATGCTACTCCTGTTCGAATTTGTGAGGCGAGGGGCGCGCGAGGCGAAGGAGGGGTTCTCGCCAGGGGGCGGGACGCGCGAAGCTGGAGGCATGTGCCGCAGCATCAAGACCCTTCGCCCGCCCGCGCTCGCCGAGGAGGCCACCGAGGACGAGATCCGGGCGGCCGCGCTCCAGTACGTCCGCAAGGTGTCCGGGTTCCGGGCGCCCGCCGCGCACAACCAGGAGGTGTTCGACCGGGCCGTGGACGCGGTGGCCGCCGCTACGGCCGAGCTGCTCGGAAGCCTCGAAGTGCGCGGAGCCAAGGCCAGGTAGGCCTCAAACGCCGGACGGGCCGCATGCCCACGGCGCGTGCCGGAGCTTTTCAGCCCGTCCGGCGTTTGAGGACAAGCGCGGCAGCGCGGTGCCTGAACCGCGCCGGCGACGGAAGGGCGGGCGGCTGGGGGCAAGCCCCTACGCGGGGCGGCGCACCAGATAGGCCGCCCCCGCGCCCGCGGCGAAGAGGGCCGCGACCGAGACGCCCGTGGCCAGCCAGGTCGCGCCGAGCCACTGGCCGCCGAAGTAGCCGAGGCCCACGCTGTAGCCGGCCCAGGCCACGCCCGCGAGGGCCGACCAGGGCAGGAAGTCGCGCTTGCGGCGGTGCGCGGCGCCCGCGCCGAGGGAGACGATCGAGCGCCCGGCGGGGGCGAAGCGCGCGATGACGACGAGGACGCCGCCGCCCCGCGAGAGGGCCGCGCCGAGCCGCTCCTGGGCGCTGGTCAGGCGCCGGGAGCGGGCGATGGCCCGGTCGAGGCGCTCCCCGCCGCGCCAGGCGATGCGGTAGGCGACGAGGTCGCCGAGCACGGACGCGGTCGCGGCGCACAGCATCAGGAGCAGGATGTCCGGCACGTCGTGCGGCACCCGCCCGGTGCCGGAGCCGGCCGCTGCGGCGGCCGTGGCCGCGGTGATGACGAGGACACCGCTGGGCAGCAGCGGCAGGAACACGTCGAACAGGACGGAGAGGGCCACGACCGCGTAGATCCACGGACTGGCGGTCAGCGCCCCCACACTCTCAAACACCCGAATCTCCCCGTAGCTCCCCGGTCGGCAACTCATCGCCGCGATATCGCGGGGAGCGGCGGGTGGCGGCCTGACGACAGCTGTACAGCGTACGCCGCGAGATCGCCCAGAGATCCACTGGGGGCTCAGTTGTTCGCTACGTCACGTTCACCGGGGGGTCGGTCGTTCACCCGGCGGGCGACGCGGCCGAGGCGTACGGTGGTGGACGGCCCGTACGAACAGTGACAGAGCGCCCCAAAGGGGCCTGACCTGGCGATACGAGGAGCTTGCCATGGTGGCAGGAGTGCTGACCTCGGCTGTTGCGGCGGTTGTGCTCGCCGCGGCCGGAAGCACGGGAAGCGGCACAGCGGACAGTGTGGAGGTGCGCGCGCAGGCGCGGTTCGCCCCGCCGACGGCCTTCGTGCCGTCCTCCGCGATCACGTACGAGCAGCAGCTCGTGCCCGCCGCCTCCTGGATCGAGGTGACACAGCGCAGTGATCAGCACGGCACGCGTGTCTCCCTGCGCGTGAAGGGCCTGAAGGCCGGTTACGCGTACGGCGTGCACGTGCACCAGAAGCCGTGCGGAGCGGACCCGGCCGCGGCCGGCGGGCACTACCAGAACAAGCCGTCCCAGGACCCGGGCGACGTCAATCCGGAGAACGAGGTCTGGCTGGACTTCACCGCCCGCAAGGACGGCTCCGGCAAGGCGTCGGCCGTCCACGACTGGGGCTTCCGGCGCGGTGAGGCGGCGTCCGTCGTGCTGCACCGCGAACAGGGCGGCGCCGGTGACCGGCTCGCCTGCTTCAGCGTGCCGTTCGCACCGCCCCCGGGCGGATAGGCCCGTCCCGTCCGCGCATGGCTGTGCCCCCGTTCCGTACCGGTGAGCCGGGACGGAACGGGGGCACCGTTCGCGCGTGGGGGCGCGCTCAGGCCGCGATGGGGGAGCGGTCGGAGTCCGCCGTCGCCTTCTGCTCGCCGCGGGCCGTCGCGATGACGCGGTCGAGGCCGAACGCCCCGGAGCCCGTGAAGACCAGCAGCAGCAGGGCCCAGCAGAACATCGCCGAGGCCTCGCCGGCGTTCTCTATCGGCCACAGGGCCTCGGGCTGGTGGACCTTGAAGTAGGCGTACGCCATCGAGCCCGACGAGATGAACGCCGCCGCCCGGGTGCCGAGGCCGAGCGCGACGAGGGCGCCGCCGACGAGCTGGATGACGGCCGCGTACCAGCCGGGCCAGGTGCCCGCGTCGATGGTGGCGCCGTTGCCGTCCGTGCCGCCGAAGGCGCCGAAGAGCGAGGCGGCGCCGTGGCAGAAGAAGAGCAGGCCGACGACGATGCGGAAGAGGCCGAGGGCATAGGGCTGGGCGCTGTTCAGCCGCTCAGTCATGGTGGGGGACTCCTTCGGTCTTGTTCGGTTGGGGACGTGAACCGATCGCGAAGCCTCAAGATTAGGTGGGCCTAAGTAGTACTTGCAACTTCAACATCTGAGTGTTTCATGAGAATGCCCTGACCGCGACCGTTCGCCCGCCCCTGGCGGGAGGGGGTGTGGCCGGATCCGGGAGCAACTCCGGTGACGATGCTCAGGTGTTGGTCTGTACCAAGTCGGGGGTCTGGGCCAAGTCTGGAGCCTGGGGAGCGCCGGGGGCCAGAGGCGTGCCGGGGAAAGCTGCCGCCGCCCGCAGCGCGGCCCGCGCCACCGCGTCCGCGTCCGCGAGGGTCACCGAGTCGACGCCCGGCCGCGCCCCGGCCGCCGTCACCCAGTGCACGCCCTCCGTGGGCACCCCGAACGCGAACCGCCGCGGGTGCGCCCGGCCCTGACGGTCGATCAGGTGATAGGGGCGCCCGGTCACGTCGAGGCCGCCCGTCTCATAGCCGTCGACGGTGTGCGGGCGGCACTGCCCGGACCGCAGCAGGCCCGCGAGCAGCGCGTCCCCGGTGCGTCGCACGTCCGGCTCCGGGAGCCGCGCCTCCACCAGGGTCGTCACCCGCACATCGGAACCCGGCACGGCCGGTGAGCGCGCGAGGAACGCCCCGTCCCGCGCCCGTACTTCGAGGCGCGGCCCGAGCACCTCGACCACGCCCGCCTCGATCAGCGCCGTCAGCTCCTCTGTGCGGCGCCGGGGCGGGCCGATCGACAGGAAGGCGTTCAGCGGGGTGTACCAGGCGTCCAGGTGATCGCGGCGCGAGCGGCCCGTGATGCCGCCGTGGTCCACGGTCAGGCGCAGCTCGTTGCGCAGGTCGCGCAGGACGTCGAGGGCCGACTTCAGCGGGCCCGCGACATTGCCGAGCGCGGCCTGGGCCGCGTCCTCGCGCAGTCGGCCGAGGAGCCAGGCGCGGAACTCGCGCGGCGAGCCGAAGGCCTGCCCCTCGCACGGGCGCGCGAGGCGCTCCCAGGACCAGCGGTCGGCCTCCGCTATCCCGAAGGCGTCCAGGAGCCGGGGCTCTTCGGGGTCCCGGTGGGCGACGTCGAGGAAGCGGCCGCGGAAGTCCCGCGCCCGCCCGGGTGTGCCACGGGCGCTCAGCAGCGCCCCGTAGTAGACCGTCTCCACCTCCTTCGCCACCAGCGGCCAGATCTCGGCGAGGAAGTCCGGCGCGTCCCCGCTGTCCGCGCGCTTGCGGAAGCGGGCGATCACGTCGGCGGTGAGCACGGCGGGCTCGTGCCGGCCGTAGGGGCCCTTCGCGTTGTCGCCCCGCGCCTGGTACGGCACGCCGCGCCGCGAACCGGCGTACAGGCGCGGCTCGTTCCCCGACGGCAGATAGCGCGGCGGACGGCCCGGCGTGCGGACGAACCGGCCGCCGCGGCCCTCGGTCAGGAGCGTCACGTGGTCGAAGAAGTTCAGGCCGAGCCCGCGCAGGAGGACCGGCTCGCCGGGCGCGAGGGCGGAGAGGTCCACGTCGGCCGGGTTGGCGGGCGGGACGTGGCGCAGGCCGTGGCGGGCGGCGTACTCCGAAAGGCCGGTCAGCGCGGAGAGACCGGTCAGCGCGGCGTCGGGGGCGGCGGGCAGATGGCCCTGGGCGAGCACCACGGCCGACAGGCCGGTCAGGGCGCGGGAGCCGTCGAGCACGAGGGTCTGGAGGCCGTCGGCCGTCTGGGACAGGGCGGTCGCGCGGGCCGCGTGGGGGACGACGCGGACGGCGCCGGGGGCGGTGCGCAGGGTCCGGGCGAAGACCCACTCCAGATAGCGGCCGTAGTCGGCGCGCGTCGGGTAGTCGTCGGGGCCGAGCCCGGGTATGTGCCCGTCCGCCGCCCACTCGTACAGGCTCGGCCCCGGTCTGACGGGCCCCGCGCAGTCGACGCTCGCGTCGGTGAACAGGGTCACCTGGGAGGCGACGGTGTTCATCAGCAGCTCGGGCGCCTGGTCGGTGCGCCAGACCCGGCCGGGGCCCGGGGGCGCGGGGTCGACGACGTGGACGGTGACCCGCGTGCCCGGGGCGAGCAGTTCGGCGGCCGACGCGCACAGGCGTTCCAGGACGCTGGTGCCGCGGGGGCCCGCCCCTACGACGGCCAGGGCGGGGGTGAGGGGTGCGAGGGACAAACGGGGGCTCCCTTTGCGGTGCGGCGGAGGTGGTGCTCGGGGAAGCGGACGGTCCGCATCATGCCTCCTGGCCCGCCCCGGGCCCGCCCCTTTCCCGAAACTGGGGCTCTGCCCCGGGCCCCGCACAGCCGCTTCGCGCCCTGGCCTCAGCGGCAGCCCGGGCCCCACCCGCAGCCCTGGCCCCACCCGCAGCCCGGGCCCCACCCGCAGCCCTGGCCCCACCCGCAGCCCGGGCCCGGCCTCAGAGCCGCCGGGTCGCCGTGGCCGTCAGGCCCCGGCCGCGCCGGGCCTGCTCCAGGCGCAGCTCCGCGTCGCGGCCCCGCATCGTCAGGGTCATCAGCTGGTTGCCGAACCAGGGGCCGCCCGTCCTGCGCCAGGTGACCCCGGCCCCGGCCAGCCTTCCGTGGCGGGCGAAGAGCCTGCCGATGGCGCGGCCCGCGCGGCTCCAGCCGAAGCGGAAGCCGACGCGTATCGAGACGGGGATGGAGTTGTGCACCGGGGAGCAGGTGAGCTGGAGGACCCGGGCGTCGGGTGCCCGGCCGTCGGGCCAGGAGGGCTCGGCCACGTAGGCGTGGTGGACGTCGCCGGACAGGACGAGGACGGTCGCGGGGGCGCCCGGGCCCGTACCCGCCTCGGCGATGAGATCGGTGAGCGCGGCGAAGGAGGCCGGGAACGCCGCCCAGTGCTCAAGGTCCGCGCGCCGCCGCAGGTCCTCGCCGAAGCGGGCCCAGCGGGCGCCGCGCTCGCCCCGGCACAGCGCGGCGTTCCACCCCTCGGCGTCATGGATGAGGTGCGGGAGCAGCCAGGGCAGCGAGGTGCCGATCAGGAGGTGGTCGTAATCGCCGTCGAGGGCCTGCTCGCGCAGCCAGCGCGCCTCGTCCGCGTCGAGCATGGCCCGCCGGTCCTCCTCGAGGACGCGGGCGGCGCGGGTGTCGACCATGAGCAGGCGCACGCGGCCGAAGTCGCGGCGGTAGCTCCACCGGGCGGCCCCGGGGTCGGAGTCGGCGCGGGCGGCGAAGGCGCTCAGGGCGTCCGTGCCGTCGGGTGTCGCGCGGACCGCCGCGTACAGCTCGTCGCGGTCGAGTGCGGCGGGCGGCAGATTGCCCAGGTGCTGGTACACCCAGTACGACATCAGGCCGCTGCGGACGCGCTCGGCCCACCAGGGCGTGGCCCGCATGTCGGCGAGCCAGGCGGCGCTGGTGTTCCAGTCGTCGATGACGTCGTGGTCGTCGAAGACCATGCAGCTCGGCACGGTGGACAGCAGCCAGCGCACCTCGGGGTCGAGCCAGGACTCGTAGTAGAGGTGGGTGTACTCCTCATAGTCCGCGACCTCGTCGCCCGGGGGCTCCGACAGGTCGCGGCGGGCGGCGAGCCAGCGGCGGGTGGCCCGGGAGACCTCGTCCGCGTACACCTGGTCCCCGAGGAGCAGCAGGACGTCCGGGCGCTCGGCGCCCTGCTCGGCGGCCAGGCGCGCGGCGAGGGCGTCGAGCGCGTCCGGGCCGACGGGGTCGTGCTCACCGGCGGGCGGCGCGGCCCAGCGGCAGGAGCCGAAGGTGACGCGCACGTCCTCCCGGCCGTCCGGCGGCGTGCGCACGGTGCTCGGCGGGAAGGGGCTCTCGGGCAGCGGCCAGACGGCGCCCCCGTCGAGCGTCACCTCGTACGCGGTCTCCGTGCCGGGGCGCAGTCCGGTCACCGGGACGAGCGCGTAGTGGTGCCCGGCGATCTGGAACGTGCGGGCCGAGCCGCCCGCGCCGTCCGCGCACCGCACCTCGGCCGTGCAGGGCCGGTCGGCCTCGACCCACACGGTCGCGGACCGCGCGTCGACGTACCTCAGCAGGGGGCCCAGACGCAGCCGTGCCACAGTGATCACTCTCCTCCGTCGCCCCGTACGGTACGGAACGACGGAGGCGGGCGGAACGGCTTTGGCGATCTGCCGGTCAGCAGCCGCTGAGGATCGAGGAGAGCTTGCTCTTCTCGGCCGGGTCGACGGAGAGGTTGTAGTGCTGCTTCACGTCCACCCACATGCGCGCGTAGAAGCAGTGGTACGAGGCCACCGGCGGCAGCCACTCGGCGGGGTCCTTGTCGCCCTTGGCCTGGTTCACGTTGTCGGTGACCGCGATGAGCTGGGGCTGGCCCAGGTCGTTGGCGAAGGCCTGGCGCCGGTCCTGGGTCCAGGCGTTGGCGCCGGACTTCCAGGCCTCGGAGAGCGGCACCACGTGGTCGATGTCGAGGTCGGAGGCCTGGGTCCAGGTGGCGTCGTCGTACGCGGACTTCCAGGTGCCGGAGACGGCGGCGCAGCTGCCGTCCTGCTGGACGTTCTCGCCGTCGCGCTTGAGGACGACCTCACGGGTGTTGCAGGCGCCGGACTGGGTGCTCCAGTGCGGGAACTTGTCCCGGCTGTAGCCGTCGGACGAGCCCTCGGCGCGCACCGTGAGCCGGCCGAGGTAGGTGCGGGCGGTGTCGGCGCCGACCGGGGTGGGCGGCGCGGCCTGGGCGGGGGAGCCGGACAGGAGGGTGGCGGTACAGGCGAGGGCGGCGGCGCCGGTCAGGGCGGCGAGGCGGCGACGCGCGTAGATTCCGGGCATGCGAACTCCCTTGAAGTGGGGGGACGGTGACCACTCGGGCGTGGTCAGGCTGGCCGGCAGGTGTGCGCGCGGTGACAGGGTCGCGTCAAAAGGGTGGCCGGGGCAAGGGCTTCGGCGGTATGTCACGGCTTGTCATATGTACGCGGGTCGCCGGGAGTTGTCCCCGAGTGACCCGGCTCACTCCGCGCGGCGCCCTGGACCGGACCAAAGTCCCTGTTCGCGGGCCTGGAGGGATCCCGTACGATGGCCGGAGCAGAAGGGGAGTAGCTCTTCGCCGGACCGTCGACACACTGCTCAGCGCGAGCTGGGCCGGCGCCCGGAGGCAGCCCACGAGGTGGGCGGCCAGCGAGACCTTCGGCAAGCAGTGCCCCGCGCACACATCCGTGTGCGCCGCCGTGCGCTGCCGTGCCGAGGTGTCGTACGCGAAGGCTGCTGCGAGGCTCTCGGTGGGGTGGCCCGACCGATTGAGGAACCTTGATCAGCTTGAGTGTGACCGCGCTCGTCTTCGGCGTCGTCTTCCTTGCCGAACTGCCCGACAAGACCGCGCTCGCCGGACTCGTGCTCGGCACCCGCTACCGCGCGAGCTACGTCTTCGCGGGCGTGGCCGCCGCGTTCGCCGTGCACGTCGTGCTTGCCGTGGCCGCGGGCGGCGTCCTGACGCTCGCGCCGCAGCGCCTGGTGCACGCGATCACCGGCGTGCTCTTCCTCGGCGGCGCCGCGATGCTGCTGATGAAGAAGGGCGAGGGCGATGGATCCGACGAGGTCAAGGCACCCAAGGACCAGAGCTTCTGGCGGGTTTCGGGGGCGGGCTTCATGCTCATCCTGGTCGCGGAGTTCGGCGACCTGACACAGATCATGACGGCGAACCTGGCCGCGCGCTACGACGACCCGCTGTCGGTCGGCGTCGGCGCGGTGCTCGCGCTCTGGGCGGTCGCCGGGCTCGGCATCGTCGGCGGCAAGGCGCTGATGAAGCGGGTGCCGCTGGCCCTCATCACGAGGATCGCGGCCCTGCTGATGCTGGTGCTCGGCCTGTGGAGCCTCTACGAGGCGGTGGCCTGAGTCGGTGCCGGTGCGGCGCATGTCCCCCGATGGGGCTAGTGGTAGGGGTCTGACCTGCGTTGTTGCCGCTTGCGGGACTTGTTTTGTACCGTGAAGGAACAAAGTGGCTCCGCCCGTACTCCCTGACCGGCGGGCGGGGCCGCCTTGTCTCTCTCACGTCCTCTCGTGACGTGTGCGCGGGTCCCCTTCGCCTTTGGAGTACGCCGATGACGGCCGTGACCGAACTGACCGCCCGAGCCCTCCTCCTGGACATGGACGGGACCCTCGTCAACTCCGACGCCGTCGTGGAGCGCTGCTGGCGCGACTGGGCGGCGAAGCACGGGCTCGACCCGGACGAGGTCATGAAGGTCGTGCACGGCCGCCAGGGGCACGCCTCCATGGCGCTGCTGCTGCCCGGCCGGCCCATGGCGGAGAACCACGCGGAGAACCGCGAGATGCTCGCGCGCGAGACCGCCGACCTGAACGGCGTCGTGCCCGTGCCCGGCGCCCCCGCCTTCATGGCCTCGCTCGCCGGCCTCCCGCACGCCCTGGTGACCTCCGCGGACGTGGCCCTGTCCACCAACCGCATGCGGGCGGCGGGTCTGCCGATGCCCGCGATACGCGTCACCGCGGAGAGCGTGGGCGCCAGCAAGCCGGATCCGGAGGGGTTCCTCAAGGGGGCGGCGGAACTCGGGATCGCTCCCGAGGACTGCGTCGTCTTCGAGGACTCGGGAGCGGGGATCGCGGCGGGGCGCGGTGCGGGCATGCGGGTGGTTGGGGTCGGCCCTCGGGCGGTTGAGTACGGTCCGACTGTGTGCGTCGACGACCTCACCCAGGTGCGGGTCGCCGCCCTGGCGGGCGGGGGGCTGCGGCTCTCTTTCGGGGCCTCCTGCTGAGTGTTCTGTCGCGCCGTAGCGTGGTCTGTGGTCTTTGAGCTGCCGGTTGTACTGGGCTGGTCGCGCAGTTCCCCGCGCCCCTGAGGCGGTGCTTTGGTTCCGGGCGCCGACAGGCCTAAGGCAGCGCTTCGGTTTCTGCCTCCAGGGATCTGCGGGTCGCCCTTCCGTAGGTGCCGAGAGGGTCCTGGGTGATGCGTCGGGTCCATTGGTAGCGGGCTACCGACTGGGCCAGCAGAGGGGAGTAGACGCCGTCCGTGGGGCCCGCGTACAGCCGTAACTGGCTTAGGCGGTGCTGGAGTTCGGTTACCTCCGGGTCGCGGTCGCCCAAGCGCAGCGCCGGGGGCGGCGGCGGGAAGGTCACGGTGCCGGTGGCGCGGGCCGTCGTACGCGTCGGGGACGTGGCCGGCGCGTGCTTCGGCCGCGGGGAGCGCGACGCCGATGCCGACGGTGTCGGGGTCGCGGAGGGCGTGGGCCTCGCACGGCTCGGCGGCGGACTGGACACGGGCTCGGCCGAGAGCCGCGCGGCCGGCTCCTCCTTCGGCGGCGGGTCGTCGTCGGTGCTCGCCGTCGTGTCCGGGAGGGCCCGGTCGGAGCCCCCGCCGTCGCCTTCCGAGAGCATCCCGGTGGCGAACACCGCCGCCGAGGCGAAGAGCGCCCCCGCCCCCGCCAACAGGGTCGTACGACCCCGGCGGCGGACCCGTCTGTGGGAGGTGCGCGGGGCTTCCGGCCGCCCGGCCGCCCCGGCCGCCGCGGGCCGTACCGCCGGCGGCGGCGGAGCCGAGGACAGGGCCGGGAGCGGCGCTCGTGGCTCCGGCAGCGTCACGTACGGGCGGATGCGCAGCGGATCGAAGTCCTCGGCGGCGGCCGCCTGCGCGGAGCGGGTCTCCAGGACCGCCTCCGCCGCCTCGCGCGCACATCCGCACGCGGGCGCACCACCCGGCGCACGCGATGTGCCACACCGGGGGCAACACATCCCTTCAGGCGTCCCACCAGGCCCTAAGACCGGCTCCTCGGGCCCCGCGGGCCTCCCGTGCTGCTCGCTCACTGGGTGCTCCCCTCCCTCGGCGGCCCCGTAGAGCTCCCCAGGAGTATGCAGCCGTACGGCTCAACAGGCCATAACGGGTGACTCGGCCCACGATGGAGAGGAGGAGCACCCGGGGAGGTGTCCATGACGCAGGACGTGAGTGCCCGTCCGTCCGGGCCGGAGCACGGGGCAGGGCCGGGCGAGCACGTGCCCGGCGGCGTACTGGTCTCCATCGGCGCGCTGCTGCTCGGCATGCTGCTCGCCGCCCTCGACCAGACCATCGTCTCCACCGCCTTGCCGACGATCGTCAGCGACCTCGGCGGCATGGAGCACCTGTCGTGGGTCGTCACGGCGTATCTGCTGGCCGCCACGGCGGCCACCCCGCTGTGGGGCAAGCTCGGCGACCAGTACGGCCGCAAGAAGCTCTTCCAGGCCGCGATCGTGATCTTCCTCGCGGGTTCGGCGCTGTGCGGTGCCGCGCAGAACATGCCGGAGCTGATCGCCTTCCGCGCCCTCCAGGGCCTCGGCGGCGGCGGGCTCATGGTTTTGTCGATGGCGATCGTCGGGGACATCGTGTCGCCGCGCGACCGCGGCAGGTACCAGGGCCTGTTCGGCGCGGTCTTCGGCGCCACCAGCGTGCTCGGGCCGCTGCTCGGCGGCCTGTTCACACAGCACCTGAGCTGGCGCTGGGTCTTCTACGTCAACCTGCCCGTCGGCGCGGTCGCGCTCGTCGTGATCGCTGCCGCGCTGCGCGTCCCGGTCCGCTCCACCCGGCACACCATCGACTACCTCGGCACCTTCCTCATCGCGTCCGTCGCCACCTGCCTGGTGCTCGTCGCCTCGCTCGGCGGCACCACCTGGGGCTGGGGCTCCCCGCAGATCATCGGGCTCGCGGTGCTCGGCGTGGTGCTCGCCGCCTGCTTCGTGGCGGTCGAGCGCAGGGCGGCGGAGCCGGTGCTCCCGCTGCGGCTCTTCCGGGTCCGCACCTTCACCCTCTCGGCCCTCATCAGCTTCGTCGTCGGCTTCGCGATGTTCGGGGCTATGACGTACCTGCCGACGTTCCTCCAGGTCGTGCAGGGCGTGTCGCCCACCATGTCGGGCGTGCACATGCTGCCCATGGTCGTCGGCATGCTGATCTCGTCGACCGCGTCCGGCCAGATCGTCAGCCGCACCGGCCGCTGGAAGGTGTTCCCCGTCGTGGGCACCGGCGTCACCGCGCTCGGCCTGCTGCTCCTGCACCAGCTGAAACCGGACAGCCCGACCTTCGAGATGAGCGCGTACTTCTTCGTCTTCGGCTTCGGGCTCGGCCTCGTCATGCAGGTGCTCGTCCTGATCGTGCAGAACGCCGTCGGCTACGAGGACCTGGGCGTCGCCACGTCCGGCGCGACCTTCTTCCGGTCCATCGGCGCGGCCTTCGGCGTCGCGGTCTTCGGCACGGTGTTCACCCACCGGCTCGGCGACAAGCTCGGCGCGGCCCTCGGCGGGCAGCAGCTGCCGCCCGGCGTCAGCGCCGAGTCCCTCAAGGCCGACCCGCGCGGCATCGCGGAGCTGCCCCCGGGCCTGCGGCCCCGTGTCGTCGACGCGTACGCCGGCGCCGTCACCGACGTCTTCCTGTACGCGGCCCCCGTCGCGCTCGCCGCCTTCGTCCTTGCCTGGTTCCTGCGCGAGGACAAGCTGCGCGGCGCGGTCACCGCGCCCGACCCCACCCAGACGCTCGCCAGCAACCCCGTCCAGCGGTCCTCGTACGACGAGGTGGCGCGGGCCCTGTCCGTCCTCGGCACGCGGGAGGGGCGGCGCGCGGTCTACGAGGACATCACCCGCCGGGCCGGGTACGACCTGCTGCCCGCCGCGAGCTGGCTGCTCCTGCGCGTCAGCCGCCACGGGCACGTGGAGCCCGCGACGCTCACCGAGCGCAGCATGGTGCCGCTGACCGTCATCACCCAGGCCGCGCGCCAGCTGGAGGAGCGCCGCCTCGTGGTGCGCGAGGGCCTCGGCCTGCGGCTGGCCCCCGAGGGCGCGGAGGCTGCCGCCCGGCTCGCCGGGGCCCGTGAGGAGTCCCTCGCGGAGCTGCTCGGCGACTGGTGGGGTCCGCAGCGGCCGACGGACCTCAGGCAGCTCGTGGAGGAGCTGGGCGCGGAGATGTGCGGCTCGGACGGGGAGCGCCCGCGGGGCCCGGCGCGGGCTTCTCTGCGGTAGGGCTTGCCGTGTCCCGTTCCTGCGCCGCGCTACCGCGCTTGTCCTCAAGCGCCGGACGGGCTGAATGTCCTCGGTGCCCGCCGGATGCTCTCTGTGGGTCGCGGGCGAGACGCGTCCCACGCTGCGCAGATATTCAGCCCGTCCGGCGTTTGAGGACGAGGCGCGGAGCGCCGTTACGGGGGTCCAGGGGGCGGAGCCCCCTGGCTACAGCCGCTGCAAGATCGTGGCCGTGGCCACCGCTCCGCCCGCGCACATCGTCACCAGGGCGAACTCCTTGTCGCTCCGCTCCAGCTCGTGCAAGGCCGAGGTCAGCAACCGCGCCCCCGTCGCGCCCACGGGATGCCCGAGCGCGATCGCGCCCCCGTTCACGTTCACCTTCCCCAGGTCCTGCTCGAAGACCCGGGCCCAGCTGAGCACGACCGAGGCGAAGGCCTCGTTGATCTCGACGAGGTCGATGTCCCGCAGGGTCATCCCGGCCTTGCCCAGGACGGCCCTCGTGGCATCGACCGGCCCGTCGAGGTGGAAGTGCGGGTCGGCCCCCACCAGGGCCTGCGCGACCACCCGGGCGCGCGGCTTGAGCTTCAGGGCCCGTGCCATCCGCTTGGAGGCCCACAGCAGGGCCGCCGCGCCGTCGGAGATCTGGGAGGAGTTCCCGGCGGTGTGCACGGCGCTCGGCATGACCGGCTTGAGTCCGGCGAGGGCTTCGAGGGACGTGTCGCGCAGCCCCTCGTCCCGGTGCACGAGCCGCCACATGCCCTGCCCCGCGGCCTGCTCCTCCTCGGTGGTGGGCACCTGGACCGCGAAGGTCTCCCGCTTGAAGCGCTCCTCGGCCCACGCGGCGGCCGCCCGTTCCTGGGAGAGCAGCCCGAGGGCGTCCGTGTCCCGCCGGGTGAGGCCGCGCCTCCGCGCGATCCGCTCGGCGGCCTCGAACTGGTTGGGCAGGTCCACGTTCCACTCGTCGGGGAAGGGCTTGCCGGGCCCGTGCTTGCTGCCGGACCCCAGCGGCACCCGGGACATGGACTCGACACCGCAGCTGATGCCGATGTCGATGACGCCCGCCGCGACCATGTTCGCGACCATGTGGCTCGCCTGCTGCGAGGAGCCGCACTGGCAGTCGACGGTCGTCGCGGCGGTCTCGTAGGGCAGGCCCATGGTGAGCCAGGCCGTGCGCGCCGGGTTCATGGACTGCTCGCCCGCGTGCGTGACCGTGCCGCCGACGATCTGCTCGACGCAGTCGGCGTGGATTCCGGTCCGCCCGAGCAGCTCGCGGTAGGTCTCGCCGAGGAGGTAGGCGGGATGGAGGTTGGCGAGGGCTCCTCCGCGCTTGCCGATCGGGGTGCGTACGGCTTCGACGATGACAGGTTCGGCGGCCACGATCTCGTCCTCTCCTCCGGATGCGAGGCGCTTCGCTGGGATTGCCGCGATGGACCGATGATCACCTGCGGGTCCGTCGTGGCTGATCGCGCAGTTCCCCGCGCCCCTTCGGCGCTGCCGAAGTACGCGAGAACTAGTACGCGTTCTAGTTCCGGTCAGCAGTCTGCTGAGCCCCACCCCGCTCCCGCAAGGGTCGTGCACACACCGCGGCCCGCCGCGCACGCAACGAACCGCCCCGCGAGCCTTGCCACTTGTAGAACCGGTTACTACGGTCGAGCCATCTCCTGATGGGCCGTCAGAACCACGCGCAGCAGTCCGCCCCGCCCCCCGACCCCACCGGTGCCGAAACGCCTGGAGCCCTCGATGTCCTGTCCCGCGCTGCCCGACGGGTTCGACTTCACCGACCCGGACGTCCTCCAAGACCGCGTGCCCTTCCCGGAGTTCGCGCGCCTTCGGCAGGTGGAGCCGGTGCACTGGGTGGCGCAGCGGCCCGGCGTCGCCGGCTACGAGGACGCGGGCTACTGGGCCGTGACGCGGCACGCCGACGTCAAGCACGTCTCCACGCACCCCGAGCTGTTCTCGTCGAACCTCAACACCGCGATCATCCGCTTCAACGAGACGATCAGCCGCGACCAGATCGAGGCCCAGAAGCTGATCATGCTCAACATGGACCCGCCCGAGCACACCCGGGTCCGCCAGATCGTGCAGCGCGGCTTCACGCCCCGCGCCATCCGCTCCCTGGAGGGCGCCCTGCGCACCCGCGCGCACGGGATCGCCCGCGCCGCCCTGGCGAACGCCAGGCCCGACGGCGGCTTCGACTTCGTCACGAACGTCGCCTGCGAGCTGCCCCTCCAGGCCATCGCCGAGCTGATCGGCGTCCCCCAGGAGGACCGCTCCAAGATCTTCGACTGGTCCAACAAGATGGCGGCGTACGACGATCCGGAGTACGCGATCACCGAGGAGGTCGGCACCGAGGCCGCCATGGAGATCGTCTCGTACGCGATGAACCTCGCGGCCGCCCGCAAGGAGTGTCCGGCCAAGGACATCGTCAGCCAGCTGGTCGCGGCGGAGGACGAGGGCAATCTGAACTCCGACGAGTTCGGGTTCTTCGTGATCCTGCTCGCCGTCGCGGGCAACGAGACCACCCGCAACGCCATCACCCACGGCATGCACGCCTTCCTCACCCACCCCGAGCAGTGGGAGCTGTTCAAGCGGGAACGGCCGCGGACCACCGCCGAGGAGATCGTGCGCTGGGCCACGCCCGTGGTCTCCTTCCAGCGCACGGCCACGGAGGACACCGACCTTGGCGGCGCCCGGATCAAGCGCGGCGACCGCGTCGGCCTCTTCTACTCCTCCGCCAACCACGACCCCGAAGTCTTCGACGACCCGGGCGCGTTCGACATCACCCGGGACCCGAACCCCCACCTCGGCTTCGGCGGTGGCGGCCCGCACTTCTGCCTCGGCAAGTCCCTCGCGATCCTGGAGATCGACCTCATCTTCACCGCCGTCGCCGAGGCGATGCCCAGCCTGCGCCTGACCGGCGACCCGCGCAGGCTGCGCTCGGCCTGGCTCAACGGGGTCAAGGAACTCCAGGTCAGCACCCGCTGACCGGGCCCCACGGGAGGCAGGGGCCCATCCCCTACGCTCCGCCCCTGCCTCCCCTGGCCGGATCCCGCGCCCCGCACGAACCCGCGCGTACCGCCCCGTACCGTCATCAACCGTCCGAGGGATTCCGCCAGATGTTCACGTGATCGGCAGGACGCACCAACGTTTTCGTCATGTACAGCGTCTTGAGGGGTGAACGCCGCCCTTCAAGCGCCTCAAGACTTCGAACGGAAACGGTGACCGTGGTCCCTGCCGACCTCTCGATCGTTCCCGCCAGCAGCTCACCCATCGATCGGAAGGGCCCGTTCCGCGCCTTCCGCTCCTTCTACCGGCGCCACCGCGTCCCCGTCCTCGCCACCGCACCCACGCTTCCGCTGTACGCGCTCTGGGCCGCGTTCCTCGCCACCGGCGGCGGTGACCTCGCCGCGCAGGAGGCCTGGGCCCGCTTCGCGGCCGACCATGGCACGGCCGCGTACAGCCTGTTCTGGTACGGCGGCATGCACACGGCCAACTACAGCGTGATCTCGCCGTACATGATGGCCGCCCTCGGCGTGAAGACCGTCACGGTGCTCTCCGGGATAGCCGGTGCCTGGCTGGTCGCCAAGCTCATCGAGCGCGCCGGGGTGCGCCGCCCGCTCGCCCCCGCCGTGCTCGCCTCGCTCGCCGTGTGGTGCAACGTCGCCTCCGGGCGCACCACGTTCGCGCTCGGCCTCGCCTTCGGGCTCGGCGCCGTCCTCGCCCTGCTCGGCACGCGCCGCCCGGCCGCCGCGGCCCTGTGCTCGGCGCTCGCCACCATGGCGTCGCCGGTGGCGGGCCTGTTCCTGCTGGTGGCGGGCGCGGGCTATTTCCTCGTACGGGACTGGGCGCGTGCCCTCGCCCTGCTGGTGCCGCCCGTCGTGGTCGTCGGCGTCACGACCGTGCTCTTCCCGTTCAAGGGCGAGCACCTGATGTGGGCGGACCGGATCTTCCCGCCGGTCTTCTTCAGCCTCGTCCTGATCGTCGCGGGGCCCCGCGAGTGGCGGGTGCTGCGCAGGGGCGCGGCCGTGTACGCGGCCGGGACCGTCCTGACGTACCTCATCCCGTCCCCGATCGGCACGAACGTCGAGCGGCTCGCCGAGCTGGTCGCGCCCGCCCTGCTGCTCGCCGCGCTGCTGGCCTGCTCGCTGCCGGTGATGCGCCGCCTCGCGCTGATCACGGCGCTCGTCCTGTCGACGGTGTGGGTGGCGCAGAAGACCGCCGACGACCTGAAGGTGTCGACGGTCGTCCCCGCGTGGGCCGCCCACACGGACGGCGTGGTGAGCGCCCTGGAGCGGCTCGGTGCCGACCGGGGCCGGGTCGAGGTGGTCCCGGCCCGCAACCACCGCGAGGCCACCGCGCTCGCCCCGTACGTGAACATGGCGCGCGGCTGGAACCGCCAGCTCGACATCGAGCGCGGCCGCCTCTTCTACGACGGCTCGTTCTCCGCGACCACCTACCGGGCCTGGCTCGACAAGTGGGCGGTGGGCTTCGTGGTCCTGCCGTCGGCGCGCCCGGACGGGCCCGCCGAGGACGAGGCCGCGCTCGTCAGAAGCCGCCCCGAGTGGCTTCAGCCGGTGTGGAAGGACGAGCACTGGCGGATCTTCCGGGTGCGCGACGCCGTCCCGATGGCGTCGGCCCCCGCCTCCGTGGTCCGCTCCACCGGTAACGAGGTGGTGGTGCGGGTCCCGGAGCGGGGGCCTGTGACGCTGCGGATCGTGTACTCGCCGTGGCTGCGGGCCGAGGGCGCGTGCCTGGCGAAGGACGGCGACTTCACCCGCCTCACGGTGCCCGCGCCGGGCACCTACACGGTCAGCTCGGGGTACGGTCGCCCGGCGCGTCCCGCCCGCTGCTGACGGCCTCGGAGCCGTCCGGCGGCTCGGGGCCGTCGTCCCCCTCGGCGCTGCCGGTGCTGCCGGGCTCGGACGCGGCCCTGTCCACGCGGTCCGGCTTGCTCAAGCGGTCCGGCGCCGCGGCCTGCGCGGGTGGGCCCGCCACAGCGGGTTGTGGGGATCCGAGCCCGGGTTTCAGCGAGCCGGGCTTCAGGACCGCCTTCACCCGCGGCCCCTGGAGCAGGTAGGTCAGGCCGAAGCCCGCGCCGACGACCGCGGCGCCGCCCACCGCGTCGAGCACCCAGTGGTTGCCGGTGCCGACGATCGCGCACACCGTGAAGAACGGGTGCAGCAGGCCGAGGGCCTTCATCCACCACTTCGGGGCGAGGATCGCGATGGTCAGACCGCACCACAGGGACCAGCCGAAGTGCAGCGAGGGCATCGCCGCGTACTGGTTGGTGAGCTTCGTCAGCGTGCCGTAGTCCGGCTGCGAGAAGTCCTGCGGGCCGTGGATGGTGTCGATGAAGCCCAGGTCCTCCATCAGCCGTGGCGGCGCGAGCGGGTAGCCCCAGAAGCCGATGAGCGCGAGCAGCGTGGCGAAGCCGAGCGCGGAGCGCGCCCAGCGGTACTGGGCGGGGCGGCGCAGGTACAGGATCGCGAGGACGCTCAGCGGCACCACGAAGTGGAACGACGTGTAGTAGAAGTTGAAGAAGCTCTCCATCCACGGCGTGCGCGCCGTCAGATGGTTGAACCAGTGCTCGATGTCGATGTGCAGGAACTGCTCGATGGAGTGGATCTGCTCGCCGTGCGCCTCGGCCCGCTCGCGCCCGCCGGAGATGGTGCCGCCCGTCGCGGCGAGGCGGGTCTGCTGGTAGGCGGAGTAGCCGACGCGGATCAGGAGCAGTTCGAGCAGCAGGTTCGGCCGGGTGAGCACGCGCCGCCAGAACGGGAACAGCGGCACCCACTTCCACCGCGCGGGCACCGGAGCGGCGTACGAGGTGGGGATCGGCTTCCGGTACTCCGGCGCGGTCCTGGACAGGAACGGCACGATCAGCGCGGAGGCGAGCGCGGCGAGCAGGACGACGTTGTCGCGCAGGGGATCCAGGGCCGACATGTTCGGGAGCATCATCTTCGACGGCAGCGTCATCACCAGGACGATGGCGATCGGCCACACGTACCGGTCGGACGCGCGCTTGCCGACGCGGCCGACCACCGCGAGCAGCAGCCACAGGAGCTGGTGCTGCCAGCTCGTCGGGGACACGGCGATGGCCACGCAGCCGGTGAGCGCGACGGCGAGCAGCAGCTGGCCGTCCTTCGCGTACCTCACCGCGCGGCGCAGGCCGACGAAGGCGACGGCCGCGCCCAGGGCCAGGAAGAGCCCGATCTCCAGCGGACCCTGGAGGCCGAGGCGGAGCAGCGCGCCGTGCAGCGACTGGTTGGTGCTGGCGTCCGGGTTCGCGCCGAGGCCCGCGCCCGCCAGATGGTGCACCCAGTACGTCGTCGAGTCGTGCGGCAGGGCCGCCCAGGCGACGGCGGTCAGGCCCGCGAAGGTGACGCCCAGGGACGCGGTGGCCTTCCTGCGGCCGGTGAACCACAGCAGCGGCGCGAAGAGCAGCACGGCCGGCTGGAGGGCCGCGGCGACGCCGATGAGCAGACCGCTGGTCCGTTCGCCCCGGGCGGCGAAGCAGCCGAGCAGCACGAGGAGGACCGGGATGATGCTGGTCTGCCCCAGGTGCAGCGTGTTGCGGACCGGCAGGGACAGCATGAGCAGGCAGATCGCGACGGGCGCCGCGAGCAGCGAGGCGCGCCGGGAGACGGGCTGCGGCAGGGCGCGGGCGGCGACGAGCCCGAGCGCGACGACGAGCCCGAGGGTGCCGAAGGTCCAGGCCCAGCCGAGTGCCTGCTCGGCGGAGCTGGCGAGGGGCTTGAGGACGAGCCCGGCGAACGGGGTGCCGGTGAACTTGTCCGCGTCGTACAGGGAGCCCTTGACGTGCAGCACGCCGTGCGGCCCGATCCAGGTCTCCAGGTCGGTCAGCCGCTCGCCCTTGGGGGTGCGCAGGACCACGGCGGCCTGCCGGACCGCCAGGACGGCGGCGATCAGCCAGAGGACGACACGGATCGCCTCGATCCGGGCCTTGGGCGAACCGGACGTCCCCGCGCCGAAGGCGCTTCCCGGTCCCCTCTGCTCAACATTCGCCACGCCCTGTCGACCCTCCCGCCCCATCCGTCATCCTCGATCAAAGTGCCAGGAGATCCGTGATCTCACCCGGAAAGGCTCGCACGCCCGTGGAGGAGACGCGCGCAACCCCCACTTCACCTGGCAGCCACACCGCTTTCTACCGGCTTTTCGGCTGCGGTGCCCAACCGGGCCGGCCTCCGGGACGCCCGGCCGGACGGGGCCCGCGCCGGGCACGGCGACCGACACCCCATCTTTCACAGGACTCTTCGCCCCCTGGGGTTCGGTTCCCGGCCCAGGACGCGACATAGATCACAAAGCCGCCATGTCCGCACTGGCCCATCTTGATCCGTTTGAGCTGCGTACACCTGCTTTTACAGCCCTATGACACGAGAAGGGCACTCTCCGTAATGATGGTGATTACACCTATGGTCGTCGACTTGTGCCCTTGTCGTCGATCGAAAGGCAGGCGAGCGAGCCCTTGCCGAACGCCAGCACCATCGCCCTGAGCAAGCAGGAGGCGCCGTCCCCCCAGGGACCCGGCGCCGCCCGTGCCCCCGAGCCGACCGTCACCGACCCCGCGCTGGTCAGGCGCGCGGTGAAGGCGGCCGCGCTCGGCAACGCGATGGAATGGTTCGACTTCGGCGTCTACAGCTACATCGCGGTCACCCTCGGCAAGGTCTTCTTCCCGTCCGGAAACCCGACCGCGCAGCTCCTCTCCACCTTCGGCGCCTTCGCCGCGGCCTTCCTGATCCGCCCCCTGGGCGGCATGGTCTTCGGCCCCCTCGGCGACCGCGTGGGCCGCCAGAAGGTGCTGGCCCTCACCATGATCATGATGGCGGCCGGCACCTTCGCGATCGGCCTGATCCCGTCGTACGCCACGATCGGCGTCTGGGCCCCGGTCCTGCTGCTGCTCGCCCGCCTCGTGCAGGGCTTCTCCACCGGCGGCGAGTACGCGGGCGCCTCCACCTTCATCGCCGAGTACGCCCCCGACAAGCGGCGCGGCTTCCTCGGCAGCTGGCTGGAGTTCGGCACCCTCGCGGGCTACATCGGCGGCGCGGGCCTGGTCACGCTGATGACCGCGCTCCTGTCGAGCGACGACCTGCTGTCCTGGGGCTGGCGCATCCCGTTCCTGATCGCGGGCCCGATGGGCCTCATCGGCCTCTACCTGCGCCTGCGCCTGGAGGAGACCCCGGCGTTCGCCGCCCAGCTGGAGCGGGCGCACGCCGACGAGCGCACCCGCGGCAAGGTGAGCCTGCGCGAGATGGTGACCGGCCAGTGGCGCACCCTGCTCCTGTGCGTGGGCCTCGTCCTGGTCTTCAACGTCACCGACTACATGCTCCTGTCGTACATGCCGACGTACCTCACCAGCGAGCTGAAGTACGACGAGACGCACGGGCTGCTCGTCGTCCTCGCGGTGATGGCCCTGATGATGTGCGCCCAGCCGTTCGTGGGCGCGCTCACCGACCGCGTCGGCCGCCGTCCCGTCATCGCGGCGGGCTGCGCCGGCTTCTTCCTGCTCTCCGTGCCCGCCCTGCTCCTGATCCGCGACGGCTCCCTGTGGGCCATCGGCCTCGGCATGGCGGCGCTCGGCCTGCTCCTGGTCTGCTTCACGGCCTCGATGCCGTCGGCACTGCCGGCCCTCTTCCCCACGAAGGTCCGCTACGGCTCGCTGTCCATCGGCTTCAACATCTCCGTGTCCGTCTTCGGCGGTACGACCCCGCTGGTGGTCACGGCCCTCATCGGCGCCACCGGGGACGTCATGATGCCCGCGTACTACATGATGGCCGCGGCCGTCGTGGGTGGCTTCGCCGTCTGGCGCATGACGGAGTCCGCGGGCCGCCCCCTGCCGGGTTCCCCGCCCGCGGTGGAGCCCGGGGCCTGACCCGGCCCTCCCGGCCCTCCTGCCGCTAACGCGGCGGCCTCTCGCGGACGGGGGCGCCAACGGGCCGGAGGGCGGAGCCCCGGGTTTCGGGGAGGGGCCGGACGGGGGAGCCCACCGGCAGGGCGCACCGCCCCCACGCCACCCCGCACCGAGGAGCCCGTTGTGACGGCCCACCCCGCATGGACCACCGTGGACACCTACTTCACGGACCTCCTCGTCCCCGAGGACGAGGCCCTCACCCACGCCCGCCGCGCCGCCGAGGCCGCGGGGCTGCCCTCGATCAGCGTCACCCCCACCCAGGGCAAACTCCTCCACCTCCTGGCCCGGCTCGTCCCGGCCGGGCGGATCCTGGAGATCGGCACCCTCGCCGCCTACAGCACCATCTGGCTGGCCCGGGCCCTGCCCGACGACGGCCACCTGGTCACCCTGGAGTCCGAACCGGCCCACGCCGCCGTGGCCCGCGCCAACCTCGCCCACGCGGGCCTGGACAAGCTCACCGAGCTGCGCACGGGCCCCGCCCTCGACTCCCTGGCCGCGCTGCACGCCGAGGGCGCCGCCCCCTTCGACCTGGTCTTCATCGACGCGGACAAGGCCAACAACGCCCGCTACCTGGAGTGGTCCCTGAAGCTGGCCCGGCCGGGCGGCCTGATCGTCCTGGACAACGTGGTGCGGGGCGGCGGGGTTGCCGACCCCGCGTCCGACGACCCGTCGATCCGCGGCACCCGCGAGGCCCTTGAGCTGATGGCGAGCCACCCCGGGCTCGACGGCACGGCGGTGCAGACGGTGGGCGCGAAGGGCTACGACGGCTTCGCGCTCGCCCGCGTACGGGCCTGATCCAGGGTCCTGCCGGGGGCTCAGCCCTCGTGGTAGAAGCCCACGTTCACGCTCCGCGGCCCCGAGCGGTCCTGCACGACGATCTCCCCCGAGCCGCCCCGGGGCAGCGGCGCCGCCCCTCCGTAGGCGAGCGGCGTCGCCGCCCCGTGGGCGATGAGGCGGACCTCGGACGCCGGGTTCGGCTGGGAGCCGCGCAGCCAGGTGACCGTCCAGGTGCCGTCCGGGCCGCAGCGGAACTCCAGGTGCGTACGGGAGACGAACAGCCAGTCCTGCGGCGGCACCAGGCCGCACACGCCGCCGTCGCGGCCGACCAGAAGGACCGTGCCCGGCTCGCTGGGAGCCTCCGCCATCGTCATGCCCGCGGTCGCGCCCGCGTCCGCACCCGACACCGTGGCCATCGTCAGCTCCAGCATCCCCGCACCCCCATGGTTTCGGACACTCGCGCGCATCCTAGCCTCGCCGCCGCCGATTGCCTTTGGGACGATGGACCCATGACGGAACGGAAACCGCCTGGTGTGAGTTTCGAGTCCTGGGTCGACCGGCAGATCCGCGAGGCGGAGGAGCGCGGGGACTTCGCCGCGCTGCCCGGCAGGGGCCGGCCCCTGCCCGCCGACGCGACCGCCGCGTACGACGAACTGTGGTGGATCAAGCGGAAGTTGGCCCGCGAGGGCGTGTCCGTCCTGTCGCCCACGCTCGCGCTGCGCAAGGAGGCGGAGGACGTCCTCGCGGCCGCCGTCGACGCCCCGTCCGAGCGTGTGGCGCGGCGCCTGGTGACGGAGCTGAACGACAAGATCCGCGAGGCGCTGCGCACGCCTCCGCCGGGCCCGCCCCTCGGTCTGCGCCCGTACGACGTGGACGAGGTGGCGCGCGAGTGGCGCGAACGGCGCGCCACCTGACCCCGGCGCCCGGTCCGGGCGGGACCGGGGCCTCACGCCGCCCCGACGCGGCCGTAGGCGAGGATGACCCCATGAGCATCGTGAAGATCAACGTCCTGAACGTGCCCGCCGAGCAGCGCGAGGTCCTGGAGAAGCGCTTCGCGTCCCGCGCGGGCACCGTGGAGAACTCGGACGGGTTCGAGTGGTTCGAGCTGCTCCGCCCGGTCGACGGCACGGACAACTACCTGGTGTACACGCGCTGGCGTGACGAGGCGGCCTTCCAGGCGTGGATGGAGGGCCCGATGAAGGCGGCCCACCAGGGCGGCGGCGACCGCCCCAAGCCCGCGGCGACGGGCAACGAGGTCTGGTCCTTCGAGGTGGTCCAGCAGGCGGCCCCCAAGCAGGCCTAGCGAGGCCGCCCGGTGCGCCCCCCCGGGAGCCGGGAGCGGACCGCCCCGACTGCCGCGGATGCGAAAAGGCGGCCACCCCCGTCGAGGGGGTGACCGCCTGCGCTGGTCGAGGCCCGGGGGCCAGGCTCAGTACCAGCCGTTGGCCTGCCAGTGGCTCCACGCACCGCACGGGCTGCCGTAGCGGTCCTTCATGTAGGAGTGGCCCCACTTGATCTGGGTCTCGGCGTTGGTCTTCCAGTCGGAGCCCGCCGAGGCCATCTTCGAACCGGGCAGGGCCTGGACCAGGCCGTACGCGCCGGAGGAGGAGTTCGTGGCGGTGACGTTCCAGCCGCTCTCGTGGGAGACGATCTTGTCGAAGCACTGGAACTGGCCGGCGTCGCCGATCACCCGCTGCGCCACGGCCTTGGCCGAGTCGGACGCCGGAGCGGCCTGAGCGGGGGCCGCGGCGAAGACCATGCCGGTGGCGGCGGCTGCGAGGGCACCGCCGACGATGGCCTTCTTGGGCGTGATGCGGCGGAGGAGCGTGACGGACACAGAGGACCTTCCGGTCGGGAACAGGACGGTCGCGGGGCGCTTGCCGCACCGGCTCGTAAAGAGCGGGGGCAATGCGTCGGCGCCGAGGCCTTGAGCGGTTTCCCGGAAGGGCCCGGGGGGCTCGTGGACGGCCGGTCGGCGCCGTGCGACTCATCCAGAGAAGCAGGGCTGTTACGCCGCCGCAATGACCCCTCTTACTAGTGGCACTCGCACCGAGGACGAAGGGCCCCGCTGTGATCTGGCTCTCAATCCGCAGGTCAGAGCGTAAATTGGCGTGTACTTGACAGCGCTGCGCGGCTACGGGGCCCCGTAGTAGAGGACCAAAGTCCTGTGGGGCGCCTCACCGCACACCCCCCTGTTTCCTCACAGAACGCGCAACGCCGGTCACGGCTTCGGGGCCTCGAATGTGACCGGCGCCTCGAACGCGGCCCGCCGCGTGGCCCGGCGCAGCGCCTTCAGGACGGCCGGGCCGAGCGCGAGGCTCAGGACGACGGTGAGCGCCGCCCGCGGCAGGTCCCAGCCCAGGGACGTGGCCAGGCAGTACGCGAGGAATCGGGCCAGGTTGTCGCCGACCGCGTCACCGGGGACGTAGGAGACGCCGGTGGCGAGGCCGGAGATGTAGGGCCAGCCCTGGAGGTTCATCACGGCCCCGTACAGGACGGAGGCGACCGCCCCGTACGCGCCGAGCAGCCACAGCTCGCCGCGCCCCCGCAGGCTGTCGGCGCCCGGCAGGAGCCCCGCGCCCATGCACACCCACCCCATGGACAGCATCTGGAACGGCATCCAGGGGCCCACCCCGCCGGTGAGCAGCGCCGACGCGAACATCGACACGGCGCCGAGCACGAACCCGAAGCCGGGCCCGAGCACGCGCCCGCTCAGCACCATCAGGAAGAACATCGGCTCGATCCCGGCCGTGCCCGCGCCGAGCGGCCGCAGCGCGGCCCCGGCCGCGGCGAGCACCCCCAGCATCGCGATGGCCTTCGCGTCCAGGCCGACGTCCGAGATGGTCGCCACGACCACGCCCACGAGCAGCGGGAGCAGGGCCGCGAACAGCCACGGCGCGTCTTGCGCGTGTGCGCTGAGGTCTGAGTCCGGCCCGGCGAGCAGGGGCCAGGCGAAGGCCGCCACGCCGGTGGCGCTCACCAGGGCCAGGGCCGCCACCGAGCGTGGCCCGAGCCGGATGGGGCGCGCCTGGGCGTTCTGTTCTCTGCGGGCCGTCGGGGGCTGGGCGCGCAGTTCCCCGCGCCCCTTTGGGGCGCTATCCATCGGTCGCCTCCAAGGCGTGTCGTACCTGTGAAACCGTGAGCCACCGCTGTGGTGCCAGGACCTTCGTGACCTGCGGGGCGAAGGCCGGGGACGACACGACCACCTCGGCGGTGGGGCCGTCGGCGACGATCTCGCCCTCGGCGAGGATCACCACCCGGTGCGCAAGCTCGGCCGCCAGCTCCACGTCGTGCGTGGCGAGGACGATGGCGTGGCCCTCGGCGGCGAGGCCGCGCAGGATCGTGACCAGGCGGGCCTTGGCCGCGTAGTCCAGTCCCCGGGTCGGCTCGTCGAGGAGCAGCAGGGGCGGGCGGGCCGTCAGGACGATCGCCAGGGCGAGGGCCAGGCGCTGGCCCTCCGACAGGTCCCGCGGGTGCGTGTCGTCGGCGATGCCCGGCAGCAGCTCCGCCACCAGAGCGCGGCAGCGGCCCGCGGGCGCCCCCGCGTCGCGGTCGGCCGCCGCGCACTCGGCCGCGACGGTGTCCGCGTACAGCAGGTCGCGCGGCTCCTGCGGGACGAGGCCGACGCGGCGGACCAGCTCGCGGGGGGCCGTGCGGTGCGGGGGCACGCCGCCCACGCGGACCGTTCCGGCCGTCGGCGGCAGCAGGCCCACCAGGGTGGACAGGAGGGTGGACTTGCCCGCGCCGTTGCGGCCCATCAGCGCGAGGGTCTCGCCGGGCGCCACGCTCAGGTCGACGCGCCGCAGCGCCTCCACGCGTCCCCGGCGTACCGCGAGCCCTTCGACCCGCGCGCCGGTCGCGGCCACGCCGCCCGCGGGCTCCTGAGGCCCCTTCCGCCCGAGCCGCCACCACCGCCCGGCGGGGGAAGCGTGCCGCTCCTCGGGGGCGGCGGGCGCCGCGCCCCGCTGCGGCGGAGTGACGCCGTCGAGCCGCTCGCGAAGCCCACCCGCCTTGCGGCGCGCGTCCCGCACGGTCAGCGGCAGCGGTGCGAGCCCGGCGAGCCGGCCCAGGGCCACGACCGGCGGGTACACCGGCGAAATCGCCATCAGCTCGGCCGGGTCGCCCAGGACGGGGGCCGCGCCGGGCGAGGGCAGGAGCAGTACCTGGTCGGCGTACTGGACGACCCGCTCCAGGCGGTGCTCGGCCATCAGGACCGTGGTGCCCAGGTCGTGGACCAGGCGCTGGAGGACGGCCAGGACCTCCTCGGCGGCGGCCGGGTCGAGCGCGGACGTCGGCTCGTCCAGGACCAGGACCCGGGGGTGCGGGGTGAGGACGGAGCCGATGGCGACGCGCTGCTGCTGGCCGCCGGACAGGGTGGAGATGGGCCGGCCCCGCAGCTCGGCGAGGCCGAGCAGGTCCAGGGTCTCCTCGACGCGGCGGCGCATCACGTCGGGGGCGAGACCGAGCGACTCCATGCCGTACGCCAGCTCGTCCTCCACCGTGTCGGTCACGAAGTGGGCGAGCGGGTCCTGGCCCACCGTGCCGACCACGTCGGCCAGCTCGCGCGGCTTGTGGGTGCGGGTGTCGCGGCCCGCCACGGTCACGCGCCCGCGCAGCGTGCCGCCCGTGAAGTGCGGCACGAGGCCGCTCACGGTGCCGAGCAGCGTGGACTTGCCGACCCCGGACGGGCCGACCACCAGGACCAGCTCGCCCTCGGGGACGGCCAGGTCCACGTGCTCGACGGTGGGCCCGGGCACGCCCTCGTACCGTACGGACACGTCCTCGAACCGGATCATGGTCATGGGCTCTGCTCCTTGGCGGCGGCGGCTCGGGACGGGCGGGGAGCGGGGGCCTGCGCGGGCGGCGGCACCGGCGCGACGAACGCCGGGAGCAGGCCGAGCAGGATCGCGGCGGCGGGCCACAGCGGCAGCTCCGGCGCGACCAGCGGGACGACTCCGGGTTGCAGGTCACTGACTCCCGCCGAGCCGGCGGCGATCATCACGCCCGCGACGGCGGCGCCGGACCCCGCCACGAGCCAGGCGCGTACGCCCCACACGTCGGGCCGGTAGCGGGTGCGCACCGCGCGCCGCCCGCCGAGCCACAGACCGCCGAGCGCGGCGGCGAGCCCGGCGCCGAGCACCGGCAGGCCGTACGTCCCGCCGTCCGCGGTGAGCAGCCCGTACGTCCCCGCGCACACGCCCATGAGGCCGCCGAGCGTCAAGGCCGCCGTGGTCCTGCGCACCCGCGCGGGCACGGCGGCGGTGCGCCCGAAGCCGCGCGCGTCCATCGCGGCGGCAAGCGCCACGGACCGTTCGAGGGCGCCTTCCAGGACGGGCAGGCCGACCTGGAGGAGGCCGCGCACCCCGCGGTCCGCCCGGCCGCGCAGGCGGCGCGCGGCGCGCAGCCGCTGGACGTCGGAGATCAGGTTCGGCGCGAACGTCATCGCCACGACCACGGCGACACCCGCCTCGTACAGGGCGCCCGGCAGGGACTTCAGCAGCCGGGCCGGGCTCGCCAGGGCGTTCGCGGCGCCGACGCAGATCAGCAGGCCCGCGAGGCGCACCCCGTCGTACAGCGCGAACACCACGCCCTCCGCGGTGACCCGGCCGCCGATCCGCACCCCCTGCGCCCAGTCGGGGAGCGGCACCTCCGGCAGCGTCACGATGAGGTGGGTGCCCGGGATCGGCGAGCCGAGGAACACCGCGAAGACCAGGCGGATGCCGATGACGAGCAGGGCGATCTTCACGAACGCCCCGTACGCGCGCGCCCACGGGGCGGAGGTGCGCCGGGCCGCGACGACGTACCCCGCGACCCCGACGAGCAGCCCGATGAGCAGCGGGTTGGTGGTGCGGGACGCGGCCGTGGCGAGCCCGAGCGCCCACAGCCACCAGGCGCCCGGGTGCAGGGCGTTGGAGCGGTTCGCCTCGGGGGCGAGGCGGCGGCGCGGGGCGGGCCGCGCGGCGCGTGGGCTGGTCATCGTGTCGGCCCCGGTTCAGGCGCGCCGGCGGCGGGCCTGCCAGAGGGCGGCGCCGCCGAGCACGACCACGGCGGCGGCCCCGGCGAGCAGGCCGACGGACGGGCCGCCGTCGCCGTCGCCTTCAGCGGAGCCGTCGCGGTCGCCCTTGTCGCCGGAGACCTGCTCGCCGCAGCCCGCCTTCGGGTAGCCGGAGATGGCGCACAGCAGCGCGTTGTTGTCGTAGCGCAGGGGCTTGGCGACGGCGGCGAGCGCGTCGGCGCTCGTCCCGCCGTCGTCGATGCGGGCGCACGCGGTACGCGGCTTCGGCGGCGTCCGCCCGCCCGGCGCGTCGGCGGCCGTGCCGAAGTCGATGACGACCGCGATCCGCTTCTTGCCCGCGGCGGCCTCGGTGTCCGCGCAGATCGCGTCGAAGTCGGCGGTGCCGCGCGGCTTCTTCGCGCTCTTGGCGTCGGCGGCCACGGCGAAGCGGAACCCGTCCACGTCCCCGTCGTCCGGCCGCGCGATCGAGGGCCCCTGGGTGGCGTACACCCACGCGCCGCCCTCGCCGCGCTGCCAGAACGACCAGTAGCGGTAGTCGGCGGCGTGCGCGGGGGCCGCCGCGCACAGCGCGAGCAGGGCGGTGAAGAGCGCGGCCACCGCGCGGCGGTGGCCGCGCCCGCGACGGCGGTGCGTCACGGCTGGTTCTTCTTGCGGCCGCTCAGCAGGAAGCCGATGCCCGCGCCCGCGGCCAGGCCGACGCCGACGATCCACCAGACGCTCATGCCGCTGCCGTCGTCGTCGTTCTTGTCCTTCTCCTCGTCGGCCGCCTGCGCCCGCGGGGCCGGGCCCGTCGCGTTGAGCTGCTCGACCAGGTCGGCGCCGCCGAAGTCGCGCGGGTCCAGGCCCGCGGCGTGCGCGGCGAAGACGAGCTGGGCGTAGGCGGCGGGGCCGCTCTGCTTCGCCCAGGCCGCGGAGTGGCCCGCGAGCCACTCGGCGGACTTCTTCGCCTGCTCGCCCTGGCCCGCCGCGGCGAGCGCGACGACCGCGTCGGCGGTGTTGCCGACGTCCGGCTTGTCCGTGGAGCCGGGCAGGGACGAGGTGAGGTGGCCGGACTTGCCGAGGGCGTCGATGAGGTAGCCGGTGCCGTTGGCCGCGGCCTGCTCCGCCGAGTCGGCCTTGGCGCACTTCGGCGCGGCGGCGTGCTTCTCCGGCTTCTCGGGCGCGGTCACGACCAGGCCCTTGCCGAGGCCGCCGAGGACACCGGCCGCCGTGGCGTCGGCGTTCGGCGCGAGCTTGCCGGACTTGGCGTCGGCGAGGCCGAAGGCGCCGCCGTCCTTGCCGCAGTCCATGGCGAGCTTCGTCAGGGCGTCGTACGGCGACTTGCCCTTCTGGGACTTCGCGGCCGCGGGCTTCTCCCCGGCGGCGGCGAGCGCGCCGATCGCGATGCCGGTGGAGTTGGCGTCGCTCGGCAGGCCCGGGCTGTAGCCCCAGCCGCCGTCCTGGTTCTGCACGGACTTCAGCCAGGCGACGCCCTTGGTGACGGCTGTGTCGACGGCCTTCTCGCCGCCGAGCGCGGCCAGGGCCTGCACGGCCGCGGCCGTCGAGTTGCTGTCGACCTGCACCTTGGAGTCGCAGGGCACGTCCGCGTCGGCGCGGTAGGCCGCGAAGCCGCCGCTGCCGCACTGCTGGCCGGTCAGCCAGTCCACGGCCTTCGCCGCGGGCGTGACCCCGGTCGCGTCCTGCGCGAGCAGGGCGTACGACTGCCGGAACACGCCGTCGAACTTCGGGTCCGACGTGCCGTACAGACCCGAGGGGAGCGCGCTGGAGGGCGAGGGCGCGGCCTCGTCGGCGAGTGCGGCCGGGGCCGCGGCCGTGCCGAGGGCGGCGACGGCGGCCAGGGCAGCTGCGCTGCGGCGAACGTTCATGATGCGGCGGGTGCCTCTCCCTGCGGGGAGCCGGGCGGCACGGCACGACAGGGGCACCGGGCGGCTCCGGCTCCGTGTGCCTCGACGGTGCCGGCCATCGGTACGGTCCCGATGACGCGAGCCGGTCACGCCGCACGAGGTGCTCCGGCTCGCCGCGGGCGGTGGTGCCACGGGCGGGTGATGCCACGGCGGCCACTGCCGGGCCGGGCGGGGCCGGGGCCCCGGGAAGGTCCGGCGCCGGATTCCCACCGGCTTCCCCTCGTACGTACGTGATGACGACCCGCACACTCTACCGGCCCGTACGCCGCCCCTCCCGGCCAGGCGCGGCGGGTGATCGCGCTCTGGTGCGGCCCGGGCGGCGGGCGTAGCGTGGCGGGAGCCCCAGGGCGCGGCAGTTGAGGGGAGCAGGACCGTGCAGGACCCGAGCCGTACGCAGCCGGACCGCGGCGCCGACCAGACCGCCCGTACCTATCTGATCACCGGGGCCGCCTCGGGCATCGGCAGGGCCACCGCACGCCACCTGGGCGCGCGCGGCCACCGGGTCATCGGCGCGGACCTCAAGGGCACCGACATCAGCGCCGACCTCTCCACCGCGGAGGGCCGCGCCCTGCTCGCCGATGCGGCGGCCGACCTCGGCGGCGGCCGTCTCGACGCCGTCATCGCCTGTGCCGGGGTCGCCGCGTACGACCCGGTGACGGTGCGGGTGAACGCCTTCGGCGCGATCGCCACGCTCACCGGCCTGCGCCCGCTGCTCGCCGCGGGCCGCCATCCGCGCGCGGCGGCCGTGGCGTCCGTGGCCGCCCTGCACCCCGCCGACCCGGCGATCGTCGACGCGGTGCTGGCCGGTGACGAGGCCGCGGCCGTCGCCGCCGCGCGGGAGGCGATCGAGAGGGGCGAGCCGCAGCGGGTGTACACCTCCACCAAGCACGCCCTGGTGCGCTGGGTGCGCCGCGCCGCCGTGAGCGACGCGTGGGCGGGCGCGGGCATCCCGTTGAACGCGATCGGGCCGGGCATCATCCGCACCCCGATGAGCCGCCCGATGATCGAGGACCCGGAGATCCGCGCGATCGCCGACGCCGCCGTCCCCATGCCGCTGAACGGCTACGGCGAGCCCGAGCAGGTCGCCCCGCTGCTCGACTTCCTCACCTCGCCCGAGAACACGCACGTCACCGGCCAGGTGGTGTTCATCGACGGCGGCGCGGACGCGGTGCTGCGGGGCGAGGAGGTCTGGTGACGCGCCAGGCGCGGCCACTGGGGCCTGGCACCCCCGGGGGCCTCACACCGCCACGTACGTCACCGGGTCGCTGCCCGGCACCGCCTGTGCCCGCCCCAGCTTCACGAGCCTGCGCACGTGCGCCTCGGCCTCGGACACGGCGATGGTGCGGGATCCGAAGGGGATGTCGGCCCAGGGCCTGTTCCACTCCATGCGCTCGGCGAGCTGCCAGGGCGTGCGCTCGTCGGTGAGCAGCGCGAGCAGGCCCGCGAGCCGCTCCTCGTGGTGGACGAGCAACTCCCGTACCCGGGCGTGCGCGTGGGCGAAGGCGTGCTGGTGCGCGGGCAGGACCTCCGCGACACCGAGCTGCCCGACCCGCTCCAGGGAGGCCAGGTAGTCGCCGATGGGGTCGGTGACCGTCCGGTCGTCCGGGTCCTCGTACAGACCGATGTGCGGGGTGATGCCCGGCAGCAGGTGGTCGCCGCTGAACAGGCGGCCCCGGCCCGGCAGTCGGGCCGGGTGCTCCTCCTCCAGGTGCAGGCAGACGTGGCCGGGGGTGTGGCCCGGGGTCCAGATCGCGCGCAGGCGGCGGCCGGGCAGGTCGAGCAGCTCGCCGGGCGGGATCGGCCGGTCGGGCAGGGCGGGCAGGCGCGCGGCGATCCCGGGCACGCGCCCCGCGTCGCGGGCGGCGGTCAGCGGCGCCACGTGCGCGGCGGGCGCGCCCGCGGCGCTCAGCTTGTCCGCGAGATACCCGAACCACCGCCGCATCGGGAACTCCCGGGTGCGCCGCACCACCTGCGCGTCGGCCTCGTGCATCGCGAGCCACGCCCCGGATGCGGCCCGCACCCGGGCGGAGAGGCCGTGGTGGTCCGGGTGGTGGTGGGTGAGCAGCACCCCGTGCACGTCGGCGACCTCGGTCCCGCACGCGGCGAGCCCGGCGACGAGCGTGTCCCACGACGCCGGGTCGTCCCAGCCGGTGTCGACGAGGACGGGGCCGCGGTCGGTGTCGAGCACGTACACCAGCGTGTGGCCGAGGGGGTTGTCCGGGATCGGCACGGCGACGCTCCACAGGCCCCCGCCGTGGTCGGTCGCGCCCGTGCTCGTCACCTGGGTCATCCGCCGCCCCCGTCCCTGCCGCCGGAGCTGTCGGCCGCACGGCCGTTGCCCACTATAACTAGAACTGATATCAGTTCTGAAACAGCGTCAGGAAGCGTCCCGCAGGAGGCGGTCGGCCATGACGGAGTTCGTGGAGTACGGACAGCACTTCATCGGCGGGGAGTTGACGGATCCACTCGGCAAGGACGTCATCGAGGTCGTCTCGCCGCACACCGGCGAGGTCTTCGGGCGGGTGCCGCACGCCGCGCCCGCCGACGTCGACCGGGCCGTCGCCCTCGCCCGCGAGGCCTTCGACGAGGGGCCGTGGCCGCGCCTTGCCCTCGACGAGCGGATCGAGGTCGTCACGAAGATCAAGAACGGTCTGGCCGCGCGGCACGAGGAGCTTGCGCGGGTCATCAGCTCCGAGAACGGCACCCCGATCACCTCGTCCGTCCTGGTGCAGGCCCTGGCCGCGATGATGGTCTGGGACGCGGCGATCACCACCGCGCGGACCTTCACGTACGAGGAGGCGCGCGACGGGGTGCTCGGCCGGATCCTGGTGCGGCGCGAGCCCATGGGTGTGGTGGCGGCCGTCGTGCCGTGGAACGTCCCGCAGTTCACCGCCGCGGCCAAGCTCGCGCCCGCGCTGCTCGCCGGGTGCCCGGTGATCCTCAAGACCTCGCCCGAGACGCCGCTCGACGCGTACGTCCTCGCCGGGATCGCCGTGGAGGCGGGCCTGCCACCGGGCGTGCTCTCCGTCGTCTGCGCCGACCGGGAGGTCAGCGAGTACCTCGTCGGGCATCCGGGCGTCGACAAGGTGTCCTTCACCGGATCCGTCGCCGCGGGCAAGCGCGTCATGGAGGTCTGCTCCCGCCATCTCACCCGGGTCACCCTGGAGTTGGGCGGCAAGTCGGCCGCCGTCATCCTGCCGGACGCCGACGCGGCGAGCGCCGTGGCCGGCATCGTGCCCTTCGCCTGGATGGTCAACGGCCAGGCGTGCGTGGCGCAGACCCGCATCCTCGTGCCGCGCTCCCGCGGCGGGGAGTTCGCCGAGGCCTTCGCGGCCGCCGCGGCGGCGCTGAAGGTCGGCGACCCGATGGACCCGGCGACCGAACTCGGGCCGCTGGTCGCCGAGCGGCAGCAGCGCCGCTCGCTCGACTACATCCGCATCGGCCAGGAGGAGGGCGCCAAGATCCTCGCGGGCGGCGGGCGCCCGGCCGGGTTCGACCGCGGCTGGTACGTCGAGCCGACGCTGCTCGGCGGCGTCGACAACTCCATGCGGGTCGCCCGCGAGGAGATCTTCGGGCCGGTCATCTGCCTCATCGAGTACGACGACGAGGAAGAGGCCGTGCGGATCGCCAACGACTCCGAGTACGGCCTCAGCGGCACCGTGTGGACCGCCGACGTCGAGCGCGGCCTGGACGTCGCCCGCCGGGTGCGCACCGGGACGTACTCCGTGAACACCTTCAGCCTCGACATGCTCGGCCCCTTCGGCGGCTACAAGAACTCCGGCATCGGCCGCGAGTTCGGGCCCGAGGGGTACGGCGAGTACTTCGAGCACAAGATGATCCACCTGCCCCCAGGTCACGCGCCCGGGGAGGCCGGGGCCTGATGGGCGACCGCTGGCACGTCGAGGTCGACCGGTCGGTGTGCATCGGCTCCGGGACGTGCGTGCACCACGCGCCGGACGGCTTCGCCCTGGACTCCGCCCGCCAGGCGCACCCCAGGCGGGCCGAGACGGACGCGGCCGAACAACTCCTCACGGCCGCCGAGGGCTGCCCGGTCGAGGCCATCACGATCACCCTGCTCGGCAGTGGGGAGGTGGTGTTCCCGCCGGGGGAGTAGGCCGGCGCAGGGCTGTGGGCGGCGCCCGTGGGGGCGCGGGGAACTGCGCGATCAGCGACGACGGATCCGCAGACGACGCACGGCCGTCGTGGCCTTCACGATCACCCTGCTCGGCAGTGGGGAGGTGGTGTTCCCGCCGGGGGAGTAGACCGGCGCAGGGCTGTGGGCGGCGCCCGTGGGGGCGCGGGGAACTGCGCGATCAGCGACGACGGATCCGCAGACGACGGACGGCCCCGTCGCGGCCATTCCAGCGGAGCGTCACGCCGCGGTCAGGTCGATCAGGCGGCACACCATCTCGATGTCGATCTTCACCTGGGCGATCGAGGCCCGGCCCGAGAGCCAGGTGATCAGGGCCGAGTGCCAGGTGTGCTCGATCACCCGCACCGCGGAGAGCTGCGCGGGCGTCGGCTGCCCGGCCAGGCCCATGGCGTCCAGGACGATCGCCGTGGTGAGCCGCGAGACCGTGTCCACCTCGGGGCTCACGGAGCGGTCGGCGAAGGTCAGGGCGCGCACCATGGCGTCCGCGAGGTGCGGCTCGCGCTGGAGCGCCCGGAAGGCCCGCATCAGCGTCTCCGCGACCCGCTCGGCGGGCGTCTCGCCCGCGGGCGGCCGCTTGCGGAGCGTGGTGTGCATGTGCTGGAGCTGGTCCTGCATCGTCGCGACGAGCAGGTGCACCTTCGAGGGGAAGTAGCGGTAGAGCGTGCCGAGCGCGACCCCGGCGGCCTCCGCGACCTCGCGCATCTGGACCGCGTCGAAGCCGCCGCGGCTGGCCAGTTGGGCGCTGGCGTGCAGGATGCGGCGGCGGCGCGCCTCCTGGCGCTCGGTGAGCGGCGCCGACGCGGTCACCCGCGCCCCGGCCGTCTTCGCGTCAGCTGTCATCGTCCCGTCGCCCCGTCAGTCCTGTCAGCCGTCCCTGGGGTCCCGGGGGTCCCGAGCCCATCCCACTCGTCCGCAAAGATCCCACAGTTCCGCCCCGCGGTCCCGTCCGGTGAGCCGCCGGGACCGCGACCGCGAAGCGACCGTACAGCAGGGCGGCGGCCGTGGCGCGAATCACCTGATCCGGGCCTTCCGGCGTGGCTACCTGCCGGTAGATTCAACCGCGTCCGGCGATCAAGGGCGGTCGCGAGGGGAACAACTCTGAAACTTGTTCTACATTACCGTCCCGGCGTAGTCTCCCGGATACTGAAGGAAGAAGGGGGCCGACAGTGACCGCTGAGGCCAGAGAGACGGGCCCCCCGCCGGGCTCCGCGACGGACGGCGGCCGCGCGCTGCGCATCGCTCTCCTGACCTACAAGGGGAACCCGTTCTGCGGCGGCCAGGGCGTCTACGTCCGCCACCTCTCGCGCGAGCTGGCCCGGCTCGGCCACACCGTCGAAGTCATCGGCGCCCAGCCCTACCCGGTGCTCGACGAGGGCGAGGGCCTCGACGGGCTCAGCCTGACCGAGCTGCCGAGCCTGGACCTCTACCGTCAGCCGGACCCTTTCCGCACCCCGGGGCGCGACGAGTACCGCGACTGGATCGACGCGCTCGAAGTGGCCACGATGTGGACCGGCGGCTTCCCGGAGCCGGTCACCTTCAGTCTGCGCGCCCGGCGCCATCTGCGCGCCCGGCGCGGCGCGTTCGACGTCATCCACGACAACCAGACGCTCGGCTACGGCCTGCTCGGCGACCTCGGCGCCCCGCTGGTGACGACCATCCACCACCCCATCACCGTCGACCGGCAGCTGGAGCTGGACGCGGCCGCCGACTGGAAGCGCCGCGCGTCCGTGCGCCGCTGGTACGCGTTCACGCGGATGCAGAAGCGCGTCGCGCGCCGGCTGCCCTCGATCGTCACGGTGTCCGGCACCTCGCGCCAGGAGATCGTCGACCACCTCGGCGTCCGTCCCGACCGCATCGGCGTCGTGCACATCGGCGCCGACACCGACCTCTTCTCGCCCGACCCGGCCGTGCCGGAGGTGCCCGGCAGGATCGTGACGACGTCCAGCGCGGACGTCCCGCTCAAGGGCCTGATCCACCTCGTCGAGGCCCTCGCGAAGGCCCGTACGGAGCACCCCGAGGCGCATCTCGTCGTCGTCGGCAAGCGCCCCGAGGAGGGCCCGGTCGCCGCCGCCGTCGAGCGGTACGGCCTCGAAGGGTCGATCGAGTTCGTCAAGGGCATCACGGACGCGGAACTCGTCGACCTGGTGCGCTCGGCGCAGATCGCCTGCGTGCCCTCCCTGTACGAGGGCTTCTCGCTGCCCGCCGCCGAGGCGATGGCCACCGGCACGCCGCTGCTCGCCACGACCGGCGGGGCCATCCCGGAGGTCGCGGGGGCCGACGGCGAGACCTGCCTCGCGGTGCCGCCCGGCGACCCGGGTGCCCTTGCCGCGGGCCTCGGGCGCCTCCTGGGCGACGCGGAGCTGCGGGCGCGCCTCGGCGCGGCCGGGCGTGCCCGCGTCCTCGACAGGTTCACCTGGGCGCGGGCCGCGCAGGGCACGGTGGAGCGCTACCGCGCAGCCATGGCGGGCTCCCCGACCCCCTCCTTGCGGGCGGTCCCGGTGCGTCCTGCGGCCCCGCGGGGCACTGCCCCCGCCGCCGCCCTCTCCGAAGTTGCTGGCCCCCACCACGAAAGCAGGACTCCGTGCTGACCGTCGACTTCACCCGCTTCCCGCTCGCGCCGGGGGATCGCGTCCTCGACCTCGGGTGCGGGGCCGGACGGCACGCCTTCGAGTGCTACCGGCGCGGCGCCCAGGTGGTGGCGCTCGACCAAAACGGCGAGGAGATCCGCGAGGTCGCGAAGTGGTTCGCGGCCATGAAGGAGGCGGGCGAGGCCCCGGCGGGCGCCACCGCGACCGCGATGGAGGGCGACGCGCTCAACCTGCCCTTCCCGGACGAGTCGTTCGACGTCGTGATCATCTCCGAGGTGATGGAGCACATCCCCGACGACAAGGGCGTCCTCGCGGAGATGGTCCGGGTCCTCAAGCCCGGCGGCCGCATCGCGGTGACCGTCCCGCGCTACGGCCCGGAGAAGGTCTGCTGGGCGCTCAGCGACGCGTACCACGAGGTCGAGGGCGGCCACATCCGCATCTACAAGGCGGACGAACTCCTCGCGAGGATGCGGGAGTCGGGCCTCAAGCCCTACGGCACCCACCACGCGCACGGGCTGCACTCCCCGTACTGGTGGCTCAAGTGCGCCTTCGGCGTCGACAACGACAAGGCGCTGCCGGTGCGCGCGTACCACAAGCTCCTGGTCTGGGACATCATGAAGAAGCCCCTTGCGACGAAGCTCGCCGAGCAGGCCCTGAACCCGCTGATCGGCAAGAGCTTCGTGGCGTACGCGACCAAGCCGCACCTGCCGCGCGCCGCCGCGGCCACCGCTCCCGCCGACGCGAAGGCCGGGGCGTGACGAGTCCCGAGCGCACCGAACACCTGGTCCTGCCCGGCGTTCTGACGGCACATCAGGCAGCGGACACGGTCCGGGGCATCCTCGCCGCGCAGCGTCCGGACGGCGCCATACCGTGGTTCCGCGGCCACCACCTGGACCCGTGGGACCACACCGAGGCGGCCATGGCCCTGGACGCGGCCGGCGAGCACGCGGCCGCCGCCCGCGCCTACGACTGGCTCGCCCGGCACCAGAACGCGGACGGCTCCTGGTACGCGGCGTACGCCGACGGAGACCCGGACGACGTCACGGACCGCGGCCGCGAGACCAACTTCTGCGCGTACGTTTCCGTCGGCGTCTGGCACCACTACCTGACCACCGGCGACGAGGTGTTCCTCGACCGCATGTGGCCGGTGGTCGTGGCCGCCGTCGAGTTCGTCCTGGCGCTCCAGCAGCCGGGCGGCCAGATCGGCTGGAAGCGCGAGCCGGACGGCACCCCGGTCACCGACGCGCTCCTGACCGGCTCCTCCTCCATCCACCAGGCGCTGCGCTGCGCCCTCGCCATCGCCGAGACGCGCGAGGACCCGCAGCCCGACTGGGAGCTGGCGGCGGGCGCCCTGGCCCACGCGATCCGCAGGCACCCCGAGCGGTTCCTCGACAAGGACCGCTACTCGATGGACTGGTACTACCCCGTCCTCGGCGGCGCGCTCACCGGGGCCGAGGCCAAGGCCCGCATCGAGGAGGGCTGGGACCGCTTCGTCGTGCCCGGCCTCGGCGTGCGCTGCGTGGTGCCCAACCCCTGGGTCACCGGCGGCGAGAGCGCGGAGCTGGCCCTCGCCCTGTGGGCGCTCGGCGAGTCCGACCGCGCCGTGGACGTCCTCAGGTCCATCCAGCACCTGCGTGACGACGAGACGGGCCTGTACTGGACGGGCTACGTGTACGACGACGCGGCCGTCTGGCCCGTCGAGCAGACCACCTGGACGGCGGGCTCCCTGCTGCTCGCGGTGGCGGCGCTCGGCGGCGACGAGGCGACCTGCCGGGTGTTCTCGGGCACGGACCTGCCGGCGGGGCTCGACCCGGACTGCTGCTGAGCGCTCCGCTGGAGTTCTGCCGTGCCCTGCCGCCGGTCGTCTGCGGAGCCGTTGTGGCTGGGCGCGCGGTTCCCCGCGCCCCTTGGGGGGGCTCCCCGGCGTCAGTGTCGGCGGAGCCGCCCCGCCACGAGGTGGCCGACCACGAGGTAGACGACGGCGGCCAGACCGTAGCCCGCCACGACCCGCGCCCACCGCTCGTCGAAGGTGAACAGGTCGTGCGACCAGCTCGCGAGCCACCGGGCGACGTCGCGCACGACCTGCACCAGGTCGTTGCCGCGGTTGGCCTCGAGGAGGTCCATCAGGATCCACAGGGCGATGATGACCGCCGCGACGTCCGCGAGGACGACGATGACCGTCGCGGCCTCGGCGCCGCCTCGGCTGCTTTTGGTGAATCGGGGGGACATGAGGGGCGGGTACCGGCCCCGCGCCCGTTGAAACCAAGGGCTGAGCCTCTTCGGCCCCCCGGGCCCGTCGGAGACGCTCCGCGGGCCGCGGACGAGCACCGAGCCGCACCGGCGAATATCCAGCCCGTCCGGCGTTTGAGGACGAGCGCGCAGCGCGACAAGGTGTGGTGGGCCGCGCTACCTGATGGGGCGTCATTCACTTTAGGTTCAGACGGAGTTGGCGCCTCCAGGGCACCTCGTTCGCGGCGGAGGCGCATGCTCCTGCCCCCCGCCCGAGGCAGGAGAGCGCGGTGCCCGAGAGAGCCGATACGTCCAGCAGAGAAGAGCCCCGCCTGGCCACCCGCCGCCCGGCGGCCCGGCGGCGGCGCCGTTTCCCCCGGCATGTGATCGCCGCGATGCCCCTGGCCCTCGCGGGCCTCCTCGCGCTGCTCGTCTCGGGCAACGCCCTGCGCCCCTTCGAGCGCATCACGACGATCGACGGCAAGATGGCGTCGAAGTCGGACTACTTCAAGGACCCCGAGGTCCAGCGCCTGCTCCTGAAGCACGGCATCCGCGTGGACATCCACCGCCTGGGCTCGCGCGGCATCGCCACGCAGTCGCTCGGGGGCATGGACGTCGTCTTCCCCTCGGGCCAGCCCGCCGCCCGGCTGATCATGCGGGAGCAGCGGCGCTCGGTGCGCACGGCCCGCCCGTTCGTGACGCCGCTGGCGCTCGGCACGTTCCGCGAGTACGCCCAGACGCTTGTGGCCGAGGGCGTGGCCCGCCCGCAGCGGGCGCGGGGCGGCGACACGCTGTACTACGACCTCGACATGGCGGGGTTCCTGCGGCTCATCGAGCGCGACAAGACCTGGAACGGCATCGGCTACCGCGACCACTCCACCCACAGCAACAGCGGCCGCGTCCTCGTGCGCACCTCCAGCGTCTGCGAGTCCAACGCCGCCGGCACGTACTTGAGCATCCTCGCCTTCGTGAAGAACGGGAACCGGCCGCCGGGCACCGGGCGGGGGCGCGGCGGCGACCCCGTCCTCGACGTGGCCGCCAAGGTCAAGCCGCTGATCAACCTCCAGGGCATGGCCGCGGACGAGCAGGCCGACAGCTACTTCTCCGACGAGGGCGAGTCCATCGCGCCGGTGTCCCTGATCTACGAGCACCAGTTCCTCGCCCACCAAGTGGGATTCCAGAAGCGCCACCGGCGGGCCGACACCCGCCGCGTCCTGCTCTACCCCTCGCCGCAGGCCCTCACCGAGCCACAGCTCATCTCCCTCAACGGCCGGGGCGACCGGCTCACCGCCCTGCTGGAGTCCGACGCGAAGCTGCGCCGGCGGGCCATCGAGCTGGGCTTCCGGGTGCGGTTCTCCGGCGAGGACAGCACCAGCGAGCAGCTGAACGCCTACTTGCGCGAGCACGGCGTTCAGGTGCCGACCCCCAACCCCGACCGGACGAAGGCCGACGCGCCCGACCTGGACGCCCTGGAGCGGATCATCAACCACGTCGGCAACTGCCCGCCGGCCGATGGCGGCACCTCATGAGGCGGCGTGCCGTCGCCGTCTGCCTGGCCCTGCTCGCCACCGCCCTCACCGCCTGCACCAAGGGGGACGACAGCACGACCCTGAGGGTGCTCGCCAGCCCGGAACTCGCGGACGTGGAGCCGCTGTTGGGAGAGCTGAAGGACGACACGGGGGTCGACCTCGACATCGACTTCACGGCCACGGCCGACCTCTCCGGGCCGCTCGGCTCCTACGACCTGGCCTGGCCCGCCTCCGACCGCTCGTACCTGCTGCGGCTGCGCGAGCGCGGGCGGCCCGCCGCGCCACCGGAGTCCACCGCCATCATGCGCTCGCCGGTCGTCGTCGGCCTCACCCACGCCACCGCCCAGCGCGTCCGCGCGTCCGCGCGGGGCTCCCGGATCACCTGGGCCGACGTCGCGGACGCCGCCGCCGACGGCAGCGTGCGCTTCGGCATGGCCGACCCGCGGCGCAGCGACACCGGGCGCGCGGCGCTCGTCGGCGTGGCCACCGCCGCCGCCGGCACCGGCGGGGTGCTGCGCGAGCGGGACGTGTCCTGCGACCGGCTGCGCGGCTTCCGCTCCGGGCAGACGCTCACCGCCGCCAGCTCCCGCGCGCTGATCGACGCCTACGTACGCAGCCCCGGCCGGACCAACGCGCTCATCGCGCACGAGGCGGAACTCCTCTCCCTGAACGCGGCGGGCACCCTGGACCACCCCCTGGAGATCGTGCACCCGGCGGACGGCATGGTCCTGTCGGACTTCCCGCTGATGCTCCTCGACGCCGATGAGCACAAGGCGTACCGCAAGGTCGTCGACTGGCTGCGGCGCGACGACGTACAGAAGAAACTGGTGGAGCGCACCTGGCGGCGGCCCGTCGGCGCGGACGTGCCCCGGCCGCGGCAGCTGCGGTCCGCCATCGGCAACGCGCTCTCGTACCCCGACCAGCTCTCCGTCGTCCGGCGCCTGATGGACGACTACGGCGACCCGGCCCGCCGCACCGGCGACCACGTGGTGTTCCTGCTCGACTTCTCCACGTCGATGCGCGGCGGGCGGATGGCGGACCTGCGCGCGGCGTTCGCCGGGCTGAGCGGCGCGGACCCGACGGCGGCGGGCAAGTTCGCCCGCTTCTACCGGGGCGAGCGGCTGACCGTGGTCCGGTTCGCGGGCCGCATCCTTGAGGAACGTACGGTGACGGTGCGCGGCGACGGCGATCTGCGCGCCCTGAACTCCTTCGTGGCGGGCGGCCGCTTCGGCGACGCCACGGCCGTGTGGTCGGCCCTCGACCGCGGCTACGACCGGGCCGGGGCCACCGTCGGCGACGACCCGGGCCGCCGCGTCTCGATCGTCCTGATGACCGACGGCGAGAGCAACTCGGGCCTGTCGTACGGCCAGTTCGCCCGCCGTCACTCGCAGCGGGGCCCCGCCGTGCGGTCGGTGCCCACCTTCCCCGTCCACTTAGGAGAGGCCGACGCGAAGGCGCTGCGGCGCGCCGCGGCCAAGACCGGGGGGCGCGTCGTGGACGCCGGATCCTCCTCCCTCTCCCAGGCGTTCAAGGAGATCCGTGGGTGTCGTTGACAGCGCGTGGTGGGACCTGTGGTGGCCGTGGATGGCCGTCTGGCTCCTGACGGCGGTGTGCGTGGGCGTGCTCGTACGTCACGCCCTGGTGCGCCTGGGCTGGCTCAGGCGCGGCAGGCGGCGCGCCGCGCGAGGCCGCAGAAGCTTCCACGGCATGTGCTTCTACCTGCACGAACAGCGGGTGATGGACCTCTACCAGACCGGAGGCTTCTCGGCCGCCCTTGAGCAGGAGGTGGCCGACCGCACGAACGTGACGGGGGGCTTCAGCCTGTGGGCGAGGTTCCGCGGCGCGGGCGGCACGGCGGGCCGTGACGTCACCAAGGAGCGGTTCACCTCCTACGTCCAGCAGAACACCCCCATCACGGTCATAGGGCTGCTCATGGACACGATGCGCAGGGAGGACGCCGTCGTCCACGCCGACCTCACCACGGGCCTGCTCGTCCCCAACCGCGCCCTCGCCGACACCCTGCGCGACAGCGACGACGACCGCGTCGCGCTCAGCGCGGTGATGTCCGAGTTCGTCTCGGTCACCGGCCGCTTCACCGCGCGCGGCCTCCCCGGCGGCGACGTGGTCCTGCGCGCCCGTTACGGCGACGCCCGCCCGGCCGCCCACGTCAAGATCACCTGCGCCGAGGACGGCATCCGCGAGGAGTTCCACGAGGAGGACTACTTCAGCGGCGAGTTCCAGGCCCGCTGCCTCGGCAAGGTCCGCACCTGGAACCGCGACGCGGGCGAGCTGACCCTGGATCCGGTGGCGATCTTCCGCTGAACCGCCGCGCCTAGGAGCAGAGTTCGGCGAGCACCCGCAGGGTGTTCGGCTCCCGGGCGAGGACCAGGAAGTCGGTGACGGGCCCCTTGCGCCAGAGTTCCAGGCGCTCGGCGATCCGCTCGCGCGGTCCCACCAGGGAGATCTCGTCGGCGAAGGCGTCCGGCACGGCGAGCACGGCCTCCTCGCGCCGCCCGGCGAGGAACAGCTCCCGCACCCGCCGCGCCTCGTCCGCGAAGCCCATCCGGGCCATCAGGTCGGCGTGGAAGTTCCTCTTCGCGTGCCCCATGCCGCCGATGTAGAAGCCGAGCATGGCCTTCACCGGCAGCAGGCCCGCGCGGACGTCGTCGCACACCGTCGCGCGGACGAGAGGGGCCACCATGAAACCGTCGCGCAGGCCGGTGAGCGAGGCCTCGTACGCGTCCGTGCGCGTCGGCGACCAGTACAGGGGCAGCCAGCCGTCCGCGATCCGGGTCGTCTGCGCGATGTTCTTCGGGCCCTCGGCGCCGAGGAGCACCGGCAGGTCGGCGCGCAGCGGGTGCGTGATGGGCTTCAGCGGCTTGCCGAGCCCGGACCCGTCGCCCCCCGGGTAGGGCAGCGGGTGGAAGCGGCCGTCGAGCGCCACCGGGGCCTCGCGCCGCAGCACCTGGCGTACGACGTCCACGTACTCCCGCGTCGCGGTCAGCGGGGAGGCGGGGAACGGCCTGCCGTACCAGCCCTCCACCACCTGCGGGCCCGAGAGCCCGAGCCCGAGGAGCACCCGGCCGCCGGAGAGGTGGTCGAGGGTCAGGGCGTGCATCGCCGTGGCGGTGGGGGAGCGGGCGGCCATCTGCGCCACCGCCGTGCCGAGCCGGATCCGCGAGGTGTGCGCCGCGATCCACGTCAGCGTCGTGAACGCGTCCGAGCCCCAGGCCTCGGCCGTCCACACCGAGTCGTACCCGAGCCGCTCGGCCTCCTGGACGAGCGCGAGCTGCCCGGGCTCGGGGCCGCGCCCCCAGTACCCGAGCGCGAGCCCAAGGCGCATGGTTCCTCCCGGCACACGTCCTGACGTACCGTCAGTTGCCTGTCCCGCCGGGACTGTACGCCAACGGCCCCCCGCCCGGAAGGGCGAGGGGCCGCTGAAGGCTTGCGGGAGCCGGGTCAGCCGCGCTGGATCCCGGTGGTGTCCTGGAGCACACCGCGACGCCCGTCCTGCGTCTGCGCCACCAGGCTCTGGCCGCGCTGCTCGACGGCCAGGTACCAGGTGCCCGGCGCCAGTTCGGCGATCGGGGTCGGCGAGCCGTCCTCCGGGTACAGCGGACGCGGCACCGGCACGGCGAACCAGAACGGCGAGAAGTCCGCCGACGCGGGCTGCGCCTGCGCGGCGGCCGGCGGCGGAGTGGCGCCGCCACCCTGCGGCTGCCCGCCGAACGACGGCTGCTGCGGCTGCCCCGGCTGCGCGCCGTACGGCTGCGACTGGGCCCCCGGGTAGCCGTAGCCACCCTGCGGCTGACCACCGTAGGGCTGCGGGGCGACCGGGCCCGGGGCGCCCATGAGGGGGGCCTTGAGGGCGGGGACGATGTTCGTGGCGACGGCGGCGGCGACGAGGACGAGCGCGCCGATCAGGCCGAGGATGAGGCCCACGCCGGCGTCGGGGGACTCGCTGCCACCGCTGGTGCCGCCGAGCCTGGCGTTGAGAAGCTCGAAGACCTTGTCGTAGGACTGGCCGGTGTCGAAGATCGCGCCGAGCGAGCTCCAGGCGGCGGCGAAGGTGAGGCCGATGCCGAAGGTCCCGAGGTCCAGACCGGCGACCTTGCGCTGTGCGCCCATCGCACGGCCCACGACGATGAGCCCGGCGCCGATGATGCCGGCGAGGTAGACGCTCATCAGCAGGTTGCCGTTGTCCCAGGCATTGGGAGCTTCGTCACCGTCAAAGGTGTCGAGGAACGACGCGATGAAGAGCAACACCGCTGCTCCGATCACCACGCCGTCGCCTCGAGTGAGGGAGCGGAAATTCACTTCAGGTCCTTCGTCAGTCGTCTCGTCGGTAGAGGCGTCGCTGTCGCCTGGTCGCGGTTCGCTCGCGGGCGTGAAGCGCGGGGGTGGCCCCTCATCGTACGGAGGACCTTATCCTCCGCCCGGGCGGGGTGTCTGCTTCAGATAAAGATCGTCACTGAGTGAAGATCTCCCGGTTGCCGTCCCGTGACGAGGCGGCGACGGGCTCCTCAAGACCGCCTGTACTCAGCCGGTAAGGAAGCTCCCGATTCCGTCGGAAATGCCGCGGGCCGCCTTCTGGCGCCAGTCCGGGTTCGTGAGCAACGCCTCGTCCTTCGGGTCGCGCATGTTGCCGCACTCGATGAACACCTTGGGGACCTTGGACAGGTTGAGGCCGCCCAGGTCGCTGCGGACGTCGAGGCCCGTGCCGCCGCCGACGTAGTTGGAGGGGGCGCTCTTGGTGGCGGACAGGAACTTGCCCGCGATGCGTTCGCCGAGGTCGCGGGAGGGGCCGACGATGGCGGTGGTGTCGGCGGCGCCGCCGCGGACCTTGGCGGGCAGGATCACGTGGAAGCCGCGGTTGCCGACGGCCGAGCCGTCGGCGTGCAGCGAGACGACGGCGTCGGCGCGGGCCGCGTTGCCGATGCGGGCGCGCTCGTCGACGCACGGACCCCAGGCGCGGTCGCCGTCCTGCGTGAGCCGGACCGTGGCGCCCTGCCGGTGCAGCTGGTCCCGCAGGCGGTGGGCGAGATCCAGGGTGAAACGGGCCTCCGTGTAACCCCTGTTGGTGGAGGTGCCGGTGGTGTCGCACTCCTTGGAGTTGGTGCCGATGTTCACCGGGCGGTTGATCTCCGCGCTGTGCCGGAAGTTGCCCGGGTTGTGGCCCGGGTCGATCACCACGACCTTGCCCTTGAGGGGGCCCGAGGGCGCGGGGCGGCCCCCCGGCGGGACCTTCGGGGTCTTCGGGTCCTTGGGGGCCTTGGAGTCCTCGGGGTCCTTCCCCGAGGGCTTGTCGTCCGGCTTGTCCGCAGGCTTCTCCGACCTGCCCGGGGCGGGGGACTTCGAGGAGTCGTCCGCGGTCGGCTTCGACGGCGCGTTCCGGTCCGAGCGGAGGGCCGAAGGCAGCGTTCTCGCCGAGTCGGAGTCCTCCGGTCCGCTCGTCGCGTCGTGGACGAGGTAGCCCGCGAGCGCGGCGGGCGCGAGCACGGCGAGGCTGACCGCGAGTGCGCGGCCGCCGCGGAAACGGCGGGGCGGGCGGGGTGGCTGGCTGTCCGGACCTACGTACGACACGACAGGGAGCCTATCCGTGGCCGGAGCGGGCCGCGCCGGTTCGGCGCAGGACGCGGAGGGAGTCGGTGACGGGGTTTTCTGCGTCCTCTGTGAACATCCCGGACTCCAGGGCCCGGAGGTAGACGCGGTACGGGGCCTGCCCCGTCCATTCGTCCACCGGGTCGGGGAACACGTCGTGGATGACGAGCAGGCCGCCGTCGGCCACGTGCGGCGCCCACCCCTCGTAGTCCGCGCTCGCATGCTCGTCGGTGTGCCCGCCGTCGATGAAGACCAGGCCGAGCGGGGCGTGCCAGAGCCGCGCCACCTGCGGGGAGCGGCCGACGACCGCGATCACGTGGTCCTCAAGGCCCGCCTTGTGCAGGGTGCGCCGGAAGGTGGGCAGCGTGTCCATGCGGCCCACCTCCGGGTCCACGGTCTGCGGGTCGTGGTAGTCCCAGCCGGGCTGCTGCTCCTCGCTGCCCCGGTGGTGGTCGACCGTGATCACACTCACACCGGCCGCGCGGGCCGCGTCCGCGAGCAGGATGGTGGAGCGCCCGCAGTACGTGCCGACTTCGAGCAGGGGAAGCCCGAGGGCCGCCGCCCGGCGCGCGGCCGCGTACAGGGCGAGCCCCTCGCGGACGGGCATGAACCCCTTGGCCGCCTCGAAGGCGCCGAGGACCTCCGGCGCGGGGGTCTGGGCCTGAGTGGCAGCCATCGTCTTCCTTCCGGACGGGACCAGCGCGGGAGAGGACCCGCGTACGTACGGGCGCCATGGTGCACCACACCCCCGGCGCCGGGGCGACGGGGGTGTGACCTGCTCGCGCGGGCGGCTCAGGCCAGGATCTCGCTGCCACCGGGGAGGGCCAGGTCGACCTCGACGGGCCGCCCCTCGCCCCCGTGGACGGCCGTGACGGCGTGCGGCGCGTGCCCGGCGGCGGTGGCCGAGAGCACGTAGGCGCCGTCGGCCGGTGCGGCGAGGGCGTACCGCCCCTCGCCGTCGGTGAGCGCGGAGCCCGCCCGGCGGCCGTGCGGGTCGATCAACGTGACCTGGGCGCGGGCCACCGGCGTGCCGCCGGGGGAGAGGACCCGCCCCTGGAACCCGCGGGTGAGGGCCTCCGCGGCCCGGGCGAGCGCGGCGTCCTCCTCGCTGCTGGCCCGCAGCTGCGTGTGCTGAGCCGCGGCGGGCCGCTGCCTGCCGGGCAGGAACAGCGCGAGGACGAGCCCGATCGCGACGGCCCCCGTGGCGATGAGGAAGGAGGCGCGGAACCCCTCCATGGTGGGCACCTCGACGGGACCCACGCGGTCGGCGGTGTTGGCGAGCACCATGCCGATGACGGCGCTGGACACCGAGGTGCCGATGGACCGCATCAGGGTGTTGAGGCCGTTGGCCGCGCCGGTCTCGGACGGGTCGACGGCGCCGATGATGAGCGCGGGCAGCGAGGAGTAGGCCAGGCCGATGCCCGCGCCGACCACGACCGAGATGACGATGGTCTGCCAGGCGGCGCTCATCAGGCCGAGGCCCGCGCCGTAGCCGATCGCGATGACGAGCATGCCGAGGATCAGGGTGACCTTCGGCCCGTACGCGGCCGACAGGCGCGCGTAGAGGGGCGCCGTGAACATCATCGTGAGGCCGAGCGGCGCCACGCACAGGCCCGCGACGACCATCGACTGGCCGAGGCCGTAGCCGGTGGCGGAGGGGAGCTGGAGGAGCTGGGGGAGCACCAGCGAGATGGCGTAGAAGGCGACACCGACCATGATCGAGGCGAGGTTGGTGAGCAGCACCTCGCGCCGGGCCGTGGTGCGCAGGTCGACCAGCGGCGCCTTGACGCGCAGCTCCATCACGCCCCACAGGACGAGCACCACGGCCGAGGCCGCGAACAGGCCGAGGGTCAGGCCCGAACCCCAGCCCCAGTCGCTGCCCTTGGTGATGGGCAGCAGGAAGAGGACGAGGCCCGCCGAGAGCCCGAGCGCGCCGAGGACGTCGAAGGTGCCCTCGGCCCGCAGCGGGCTCTCCGGCACGAACAGGACGATGAGCAGCATGGCGAGCGCGCCGAGGCCCGCGGCCCCGAAGAACAGGGCGTGCCAGTCGGCGTGCTGCGCCACGAGGGCGGCGGCGGGCATGGCGAGGCCGCCGCCGACGCCTATGGAGGAACTCATCAGGGCCATGGCGGAGCCGAGCTTCTCGCGGGGCAGCTCGTCGCGCATCAGGCCGATGCCGAGCGGGATGGCACCCATCGCGAAGCCTTGCAGCGCACGCCCGGCGATCATGACGACGAGGTCGTCGGTGAGGGCGCACACCAGCGAGCCGACGACCATGACCGCGAGGCTCGTGAGCAGCATCCGGCGCTTGCCGAAGAGGTCGCCGAGTCTGCCCATGATCGGGGTGGAGACGGCGCCCGCGAGGAGCGTCGACGTCATGACCCAGGTGGCGTTGGACGGCGTCGTGCGGAGCAGGGCCGGCAGGTCCTTGATGACCGGCACGAGCAGCGTCTGCATGACGGCGACGGTGATGCCGGCGAAGGCGAGTACGGGGACGACACCGCGGGCTGCGCGGTCAGCGCGGGGGTGGGCCGTCGCGTGCGACATAGGGCTGGGGCCTCCGGGCGAAGGGGTGACGGGGCGGTGGGGCGGTGCGACGGCCGGGTGAGGTGTGGAGCGCGTCGCGTGTGAGGTGTGTGTGATGAGTGGGGCGGGCGGGGCGCCCGCGATTACATGCACGATGAACCTGTCTCCCGGGGCGACTATTCCGGCGCGCGTCGTACCAAAGGAACTCTTGACCCGCCATTGACCGCGCCTGTACGCGCACCCGCCGCCCGCCCCTCGATCTGCCCGTCGTGCCCGGTGCTACCCCCTGGCCGCGCACCGGCCTTCCGTCGAATTGGAACGTGTTCTATTCTGCCGCCGTCCCACCGGGCACCGCCAGGGAGGAACGGATGAAGACGTACGTCGTCGGCGTCGGCATGACGAAGTTCGAGAAGCCCGAGACCAGGGACTGGCAGTACTGGGACATGGCGCGGGAGGCGGGCACCGGGGCCCTGGCGGACGCCGGGATTCCGTACGCGGGAGTGGAACAGGCGGTCGTCGGCTATTGCTTCCAGGCCTCGACGGCGGGCCAGCGCGCGGTGTACGAACTCGGCCTGACCGGCCTGCCCGTCTACAACGTCAACAACAACTGCGCGACCGGCTCGACCGCCCTGATGCTCGCCCGCCAGCTCGTGGCGGGCGGTGCGGGCGACTGCGTCCTGGCCCTCGGCTTCGAGCGGATGAAGCGCGGCTCCCTCGGCGGGAGCGGCGACGGTGACTTCGCCGCGTCCCCCGTGGCCCGCCACTACGGGGTCATGGCCGCACGCCACGGCTTCGCGGCCACCCCGCCCACCGCCCAGATCTTCGGCAACGCGGCCCGCGAGCACATGGAGCGGTACGGCACGACACCGGCGCAGCTCGCGGCGGTGGCCGCCAAGAACCACCGGCACTCGGCGCACAACCCCCTCGCCCAGTTCCGGTCCGTCCACACCGTGGACGAGGTCCTCGCCGCCAAGGTCATCCACGCCCCGCTCACCAGGCTCCAGTGCTCGCCGACCTCCGACGGCGCGGCGGCGGCGCTCGTCGCGTCCGAGCGCTTCGTGGAGCGGCACGGGCTCGCGGACCGGGCGGTCGAGATCCTCGCCCAGGCCATGACGACGGACACCGAGGAGTCCTTCGCCTCCGGCTCGTGCCTCGACGTGGTGGGCCGCCCGATGACGCGCGCGGCCGCGGACCGGGTCTACGCCCGCTCGGGCCTGACCGCCGACGACCTCGACGTCATCGAGCTGCACGACTGCTTCTCCATCAACGAACTCCTCACGTACGAAAGCCTCGGCCTGTGCGCGGAGGGCGAGTCCGGCAAGCTCGTCGAGTCCGGCGCGACCACGTTCGGCGGGCGCTGGGTGGTGAACCCCTCCGGCGGCCTGATTTCCAAGGGGCACCCCCTCGGCGCGACGGGCATCGCCCAAGTCGCGGAGCTGACCTGGCAGTTGCGGGGTAAGGCGGGCCAGCGGCAGGTGCCCGGGGCGCGGGTCGGCCTCGCGCACAACATCGGGCTCGGCGGCGCGGCGGTGGTGACGCTGCTGCGGAAGCCGGAGTGAGGCGGCCGGCGGGCCCGGGACTTCCGGCCTAGGTCCCGCGCCCCAGGGCCTGCCCCGCCAATTTCCGATGTACGGGGCACGCGTCGGCTGTCAGCATGGAGCCCATGCTGGAGACCCCCGTCGACACCCCGATATCCCGGCGCGCCGCCGCGCCCCTGTGGCTGGTCGTGGCCGCCGCCTGCGCCGGTCAGTTCCTCGTCGTCCTCGACGTGTCCGTCGTCAACGTGGCCCTGCCGTCCATGCGGGCCGACCTGGGCCTCAGCGCCACGGGCCTGCAGTGGGTCGTCAACGCCTACTCCATCGCCTTCGCCGGGTTCATGCTGCTCGGCGGGCGCGCGGGAGATCTGTTCGGGCGCAAGCGGATGTTCCTGGTGGGGCTCGGCCTGTTCACGCTCGCCTCGCTCGGCGGGGGGCTCGCGCAGGAGGGCTGGCAGCTGCTCGCCGCGCGGGCGGTGCAGGGCCTCGGCGCCGCCGTCCTCGCGCCCTCCACCCTGACCATCCTCACCTCCGCCGTGCCGGAGGGGGCCGCGCGGGTGCGGGCCATCGCCACCTGGTCGGCCGTGGGGGCCGGGGGCGGCGCCGCGGGCGGGCTCGTCGGCGGCGTCCTGACCGACGGGCTCTCCTGGCGGTGGGTGCTGCTCGTGAACGTGCCCGTCGGCGTCCTCGTGTTCGCCGCCGCGCTGCGCTGGATCAGCGAGAGCCGGGCGGGCGGCGCCCGGCGCCTCGACGTGCCCGGGGCCGTCCTCGTCACCGCGGGCATCGCCACGCTCGCCTACGGCATCGTGCAGACCGAGGTGGAGGGCTGGTCCTCCGCCGCGACCCTCGTGCCGCTCGCGGCCGGGCTCGCCCTGATCGCCGCGTTCCTCGGCGTCGAGGCGCGCTCCAAGGCGCCGCTCATGCCCCTGAAGCTGTTCCGGGTGCGGTCCGTCTCGGCGGCCAACGCGACCATGTTCGTCTGCGGCATGGGCCTGTTCGCGATGTGGTTCTTCATGACCCTGTACGCGCAGAACGTCCTCGGCTACACGCCCCTTGAGGCCGGGCTCGCGCTCATCCCCAGCTCCGTCAGCGTCGTCGTGGGCTCCAAGGTCGCGCCCCGGCTGATGCGGGTCATGGGGGCGCGGTCGGTCACCGTCATCGGCGTCCTGACCGCGGCCGCCGGATTCACCTGGCAGTGGCGGATGCTCGCCGGGGACGGCGCGCACGGGGAGTACGTCACCTCGATCATGCTGCCGGGCATCCTCATGATGCTCGGCGCCGGGCTCGCGGGCACCCCGCTGGCGTCCCTTGCCACCAGCGGGGCCGAGCCGGGGGACGCGGGGCTCGTCGCCGGGCTCATCAACACCTCGCGCACCATGGGCGGTTCGCTGGGGCTCGCGATCCTCTCCACGGTCGCCACGGCCCGCACGGCGGGGCGCCCCGGCGCCGCGGCGGTCGCGGACGGCTACGCGCTCGCGTTCCTCTGGGGCGCGGTGTTCCTCGCCCTGGCCGCGCTCGTCGTCCTCGTCTGGGTGCCGCGCGCGGCCCGCGACTGACCCGCGGCTACAGCCACCCCTGGTGGCGGGCCTCCCGCGCGGCCTCCATGCGGTTGCGCGTGCCCGTCTTGCCGATGGCGGCCGACAGGTAGTTCCGTACGGTCGACTCCGACAGGTGAAGGGCCGCCGCGATGTCGGCGATCGTCGCCCCGTCCACCGAGGCCCGCAGCGCGTCCGCCTCGCGCGGCGTGAGCGGGTTCGGGCCCGCGCTCAGGGCTGCCGCCGCCAGGGCCGGGTCGATGACGGTCTCGCCGCGCAGCACCTGCCGGATCGCCTCCGCGAGATCCTCCACGGGCCCGTCCTTGACCAGGAAGCCCGCCGCGCCCGCCTCCATGGCCCGGCGCAGATACCCCGGCCGCCCGAACGTGGTGAGGATGAGCACCCGGCAGTCCGGGCACTCCTCCCGCAGCTCCGCCGCCGCGTCGAGCCCGCTGCGCCCCGGCAGCTCGATGTCGAGCAGCGCCACGTCGGGCCGCGCGGTCAGCGCGGTCCGCACGATCTCGTCCCCCGCCCCGACCTGCGCGACGACCTCGATGTCCGGCTCCATCCCCAGCAACAGCGCGAGCGCGCCGCGCATCATGCCCTGGTCCTCGGCGAGGAGGACTCTGGTACATCGCGTGGGCCGGTGGTCCCGGGGCATCTCGTCCATGGCGTCAGGCTACGGCCAGGGCTCCAGTTCAGAGCATGGAGAAGCCCCGCCTACGTGTCCTCGGCGGAGCGCGCGGACGGGGCCGGGGTGAGTGGTTCGCCCAGTGCCCGAGCGGCCGTCATCGCGACAGGCGTGGCGGTGCCCGGCCGGCCGGACCCCCGGGGGCCTTTCGGGTCCGGCCGGCCTCCCCCCCGTCCGGGGCTTCGGGCGAGCCCCGGGGTCCCAGTCCGAAGTGGGGGGCGAACCGGCCTGGCGCCTGGCCAAGCCATTGGACTGGACCTTACGGGTTGACTGAACTCCGTCAAGAGCTGCGGCGCATTCCGGCACAGTCCGGCACATGGAGCCTCACGCCGGGGCGGCCCCCGCCGCCGCGCGCTCCCCGCCCTCGGCCGGCAGTACGGCCGTGATGCGGAAGCCGGAGCGTGGCCCCGGGCCCGACTCCAGGGAGCCGCCCGCCGCGGCGAGGCGTTCGGCCAGGCCCTTGAGGCCGCTGCCGGGCGGGGTCGCCCCCGTGCCGCGGCCGTCGTCGGTGACGGCCAGGCGGGTGCGGTCCGCGGTGCCGGTGACCTCGATCTCGCAGCGGCTCGCCCGGGCGTGCCGGACGACGTTGGTGGCCGCCTCGCGCACCACCCAGCCGAGCAGCGCCGACGACCGCGGGTCGAGCGGCGGCCCCGACTGGCGTACGACCGTCTCCACGCCCGCCGCGTCCAGCAGGTCGCGCACCCGGTCCAGCTCCGAGGTGAGCGAGGCCTCGCGGTAGCCGGTGACGGCCTCGCGGATCTCCGTGAGCGCCTGCCTGCCGACGGACTCGATGTCCGCGACCTGGCCGAGCGCGGCGTCCACGTCGCGCGGCGCGAGGCGGCGCGCGGCCTCCGACTTCACCACGATCACGGACAGGGTGTGGCCGAGCAGGTCGTGCAGGTCCCGGGAGAAGCGCAGCCGCTCCTCCGCCACCGCGCGCCGCGCCAGTTCCTCGCGGGCCGCCCGCAGGTCCCGTACCGCTTCGGAGAGGGACAGGATCGCCGCCGTCACCATCGTCGACAGGAACGTGCCGTACGCGATGTTGACGCCGTCCCAGCCCTCCCTGAGCCCGGCGACCGCGCCCGCGAGGGCGGCCAGGGCCAGGCCGGTGGGGCCGAGGCGGCGGCCCCGGACCACCGCGCCGACGGCGAGGCCGAACAGCGGGAAGAACATCAGCCAGTTCCCGCCGTACCCCGCGGCGAGCGCGACGGTCAGCGCGCCCATCGCCAGGAGCGCGCCCCGCGTGCCGCGCGACTCCCGCTTGGCCTTGTCGAAGGCCCGGAAGGCGATCGAGATGTAGAGCGAGTTGAAGACCAGCAGGCCCACCCCCGCGATCCACGGGTTCGGGGTCCGGCCCTGGAGCAGGTGGGAGAACGCGCCCAGGCCCATGAGCAGCCACGGGAGCAGTGCGAAGCCGTTGGGCGGGCCCGGGGGCTCCTCGTCGCACTCCCGGCGGTCGCGCCGCCGCTCCCGCCAGGCGGCCTTCTGCCGCGGCCACTCGGCGTGCCACGCGCCACGTGCCGCGCGCACCTCGTGCAGTCGGCAGGTGACGCCGCGCATCCAGGACATGTCGTGCTCCCCGTCGGTCCCCGGTCCGTTCCGTGTGTGACGTCGACAGTACGGAACGGGGGCGGGGGCCGCGCAGACCCCTTCGTACGGTCCTGGCCAGGACAAATGTCATGGGTGCCGGCGCCCGCCGCCGTAGCTGACGCTGCGTCAGGAGGCGGTGCCGGGAGCCTTCCCAACTGCCGGGCGCTGGGCTATACATGGGAGCGCCGGACTGGAACGCGTTCTAGAACGGGCTCTTCCGGCCCTGTCGCGACCTCGGTGCGGCCGACGGTGCGGACGGCCGCGCCGAGGTCTCACGACCACCAAGGAGCCGCCACCCATGCCCATCGACGCCGCCAAGGCCCTCGCCGCCGAGCCCCGCAGCGCCGGGATCAGCTGGGGCCACAAGGACGTGCAGCTCTACCACCTCGGCATCGGCGCCGCCGCCAACCCCGACAAGGAGCACCCCGCCACCGACCCCGACGAGCTGCGCTACACGCTGGAGTCCCGGCTGCACGTGCTGCCCAGCTTCGCCACCGTCGCGGGCGCGGGCATGGGCGTCATGAGCGGCCTGTCCGCCCCCGGCATCGACGTGGAGCTGGCCGCCCTCCTGCACGGCGGCCAGGCCATCGAGCTGCACCGCCCCATCCCCGTGAGCGGCACGGCCACCCTGACCTCCAGGGTCGCGGCCGTCCACGACAAGGGGAAGGCCGCCGTGATCGTGCTGCGCGCCGAGGCGGCCGACGACGACGGGCCGCTGTGGGCGAGCGAGTCCCAGCTCTTCGTCCGCGGCGAGGGCGGCTTCGGCGGCGAGCGCGGCCCGTCCGCGCGGCTCGACGTGCCCGACCGGCCCTTCGACCGGACCGTCGAGCGCCCCGTCCGGGAGGATCAGGCGCTGCTCTACCGGCTGTCCGGGGACTGGAACCCGATGCACGCCGACCCCGGGTTCGCCGCCCTCGGCGGCTTCGACCGGCCGATCCTGCACGGCCTGTGCTCGTACGGGATGACGCTCAAGGCCGTCGTGGACACCGTGCTCGGCGGCGACGTGGCGCGGGTGCGCGCCTACCGCGCCCGCTTCACCGGGGTCGTCTTCCCCGGCGAGACCCTGCGCATCGGCATGTGGGAGTCGGCGGGCCGGGTGCAGGCGGTCGTCACCGCCCTGGAGCGGGGCGGGGCGCCGGTGCTCGCCGACACCCTCGTGGAGCACGACTGACGTACGTACCACCGGTGCACGTACCCCAGAGGTGAGAGGAGCCCCACCCTCATGCGCGCAGCCGTACTGCACGAGACAGGCCAGGACAAGCTCGACGTGCTCGACGACGTCGAGGCGGTGGGCTTCGGCCCGGGGAAGGCGCGCGTCCGCGTCCGGGCCACGGGCCTGTGCCACTCCGACGTGTCCGCGATGAACGGCGTCCTGCCGCAGCCCGCGCCGTTCGTCCCCGGGCACGAGGGCGCGGGCGAGGTCCTCGACGTCGGCGACGGCGTCACGCACGTCAAGGCGGGCGACCGGGTCGTGGTGTGCTGGCTCCCCGCCTGCGGGCAGTGCCCGGCCTGCAAGCGCGGCCAGACCGAGCTGTGCCTGGCCGGGTTCATGAACGCGGGCACGCCCAACTTCAAGCGGCCCCAGGGCGACGTCTTCGGCTTCGCGGGCACCGGCACGTTCACCGAGGAGGTCGTGGTCGACGCGGCCTGCGCGGTGCCGATCCCGGACGACGTGCCGTACGACATCGCGGCGCTCATCGGCTGCGGCGTCACCACCGGGCTCGGCGCGGCCCTCAACACCGCCGACGTGGCGGCCGGTTCGTCCGTCGCCGTCATCGGCTGCGGCGGCGTCGGCGTCTCGGTGATCCAGGGCGCGCGGCTCAAGGGCGCGGCCCACATCGTGGCCGTCGACCCCGTGGCGGCCCGGCGCGAGGGGGCGCTGCGGTTCGGCGCGAGCGAGGCGGTGGCGCCCGACGCCCTCGGCGACGCCAAACAGCGGGCGACGGCGGGCGAGGGCTTCGACTACGTCTTCGAGGTCGTCGGCAAGTCCGCCACGGCCCGCGCGGCGTACGAGGCGACCCGGCGCGGCGGCACCCTGTGCGTGGTCGGCGCTGGCGCCATGGACGACCAGGTCCAGTTCAACATGTTCGAGCTGTTCTTCGACGAGAAGCGCATCCTGCCGTCCCTGTACGGGGGCGGGGACGTGCTGCGGTCGTACGAGCGGGCCATCGCGCTGTGGCGCGCCGGACGCGTCGACCTCGCGGGCATGATCACGCACCGGGTGCGGCTCGCCGAGGTCAACGAGGCCCTGGAGCAGATGCGGTCGGGCGCCGCCCTGCGGACCTGCGTCGAGATCTGAGGGAGTCGCCGTGCTGCAACCGCTTGAGGGCCTGTCGGCCGTCGTCACCGGGGCGGGCCGCGGGCTCGGCAGGGCCGAGGCCCTCGAACTCGCCCGGCTCGGGGCGGGTGTCGTCGTCAACGACTACGGTCAGCCGGGCCGCGACGGCACCGGCGAGGCGTCCGCCGGGCCCGCGGAGGACGTCGCCGCCGAGATCCGCGAAGCGGGCGGCAAGGCCGTCGCCCACTGTGGGGACGTCGCCGACCACGACCGGGCCCGCGCCCTGGTGGACCTGGCCGTCGAGACCTACGGCAAGCTCGACATCCTGGTCAACAACGCGGGCATCCTGCGGGACCGGATGGTCTTCTCGATGTCCGAGGACGAGTGGGACTCGGTCGTCCGCGTGCACCTCAAGGGCCACTTCAACACGGTCCGGTTCGCGTCCGCGCACTGGCGCGAGCGCGCGAAGGCCGCGGGCGGCCCGGTCTACGGCCGGATCGTGAACACCTCGTCGGAAGCCTTCCTCGCCGGCTCCGCCGGGCAGCCCAACTACGCCGCAGCCAAGGGCGGCATCGTCGGCCTGACCACGTCCACGGCGCTCGCCCTCGCCAAGTACGGCGTGACCGCCAACGCCATCTGCCCCCGGGCGCGTACGCGGATGACCTCCGACGTGTTCGCCGGCTTCGCCGAGCCGGCCGACGGCGAGCTGGACCCGCTGGCGCCCGAGCACGTGGCCCCGCTGGTCGGCTACCTCGCCTCACCCGCGGCCGGACACGTCAACGGCCAGCTCCTGGTCGTGCACGGCGGCATCGTGGCCGTGATGGAACGCCCCAAGGTGGCCGCCACGTTTCGCGCGACCGCCGGGGCGTTCAGCACCACCGAGCTGGCCGATTCCCTGACCCCGTACTTCGCGGGCCGCCCCCAGGGCGAGACCTTCGCCGCGACGGAGGTCCTGTCCCTGAAGTGAACAGCCCCTCCGGCGTTTGAGGAGCGGGGGTCTGGGGGCGGAGCCCCCAGGAAGCGGGAAGGGGCGGGTCTGGGGCGTCCCGCGAGGGCTAGGCCTCGGTGGCCTGGCGGCGGTGGCGGCCGCTCGGGGCTGCCTCCTCGTCATGCGCGGCCCCGGGCCCCCGGTGGCGGCCGTGGCCCTCCTCGTCGCCCGCGGCGTGCCGTGGATCGGCCATGGTGTCCGTCGTCGTGTCGGTCGTCATGAAACTCACCCCGTAGTAAAGATCGTTCGTACCGGCGGGCGAGTCTAACCGCCCGTCGCGCGCCCCCCGAGAGGTGCCTGTTGCAGGGGCACGGGCCGGGCGGCCCGGGGGGCGGTGGCCTGGGGCGATGTCTCGGCGGGGCGCGCGGCCGGGGCTCTGGGGAGTTCGAGCCGGGCCACCCCGCACGGCACCGCGCCACTCGCGTACGGCAGGCGCAGCACGCCCTCCGGGGTCCAGTGGCCGACGCCGGGCAACCAGCCGTCGGGCGGGGTGAGTTGGTGGACCTTCCGGTCGCCGGGCCGCCAGGCGCAGAGCGCGGGCGGCCGGGGGTCGTCACCGGCGGCGGACGCGTGGGCGTCGAGGCGCAGGGCGACCGCGCAGGCCTCCGGGGTGAGGACCTGGCCGGGCTGGATCGCGAACGGCGTAGCCCGGAGCCCGGGCAGGCGCAGGCACTCGGGGAAGCGCACCGGGTGCGTACTGCCCAACACGCCCCAGCCGAGGCGGGGTTCGCCCGGCGCGTCCGAGCGGATCAGCAGCAGCCCGCTGGCGGCGTCGGCGAGCAGCAGCCGGTCGTCGCTGTCGGCCGCGATCTGGAGCAGCGGCGTCACCTCGCCGCCGCGCTCCAGGTCCACGGCCACCGTCTTGGCCGGTCCTTCGAGCTGCCGGTCGAGGGCCAGCATGCGGTTGGTGCGGTCGAGCCAGACGCCGCCGGTGCAGCGGCCGGGGACCTCGGCGAGGTGCTCGGGCCCGAAGGAGCCGCCCGCGACCAGCCACACCGCCGTGGAGCGCGCGCCCGCCGCGAGGGCGTACGCGTACGTGCCGTCCGGGGCGGGCGGCAGCAGCGTCAGCTCCGCGTCCTCGCACTCCACGCCGCCGAGCGCGACCTCGCCGGTGCCGGGCCCTGTGGGGTACAGGAGCGCGAAGACGTGGCGGCCCGCCGCGCGCCGGTGCACCAGGACGCGGCCGTCGGCCATCGGGAGCACCGCGGTGCCGGGCTCCTCGGGCTGGTGGCCGGGCAGCGGCACGGCGTACGGCTCGGGGGAGTCGAGCGTCCAGCGCTCGGGGTACCAGGAGCCGCCGGTGTGCGTGAGCCGGGCGGCGTAGGCGCCGTCGGCGGTGAGGGCGGCGGGCGGTGCGGCCGGGGACGGCAGTGCCGCGCCGGGCCCTGGCACGAGGACCGTCCCGCCGCCCGGCACCGCGACGCGCCGCGCCGAGGCCGGCGAGGCGGCCGGCGGCCCGGCCGGGCCGGTGGGCGGCGAAGGCGGCGATGGCTCGGCCACAGGCGCTGTCATGGGGGTCACCTCCGCCCGCGACGCTAGTTTTCGCACGTTCTGGCGTGGCATCCGAGGCCGGTCGCTTCACGCGTACGTGTGGTGATGTCCCGAATCGCCTGAGAAGCCGGGGGCGAGTGTGCTGGAAGAGGGGCGGTTATGGTTAGGCAAGCCTAAGTCGCATGCGGGTCCGTCCCCTCGGGTCCCGTGCGCCCCGCACGTCCTCCTGGAGCACCGATGTCCGTACGACGCCGCCGACCCGCCCGCGGCACCGCCGCCGTCGCCCTCGCCGTGGCCGGGGCGCTCGCCCTCGCGGCCTGCGGCTCCGGCGACGACGACGCGGGCAAACGCGACAGCGGCACCGGCAGCAAGGCCGTCGCCCAGGGCGGCGAGGACTTCGCCAAGGCCGCGGAGCGGACCGCGCGGATGGGCACCACGGCCAAGCCCGGCCAGTTCCCGCGCACGCTCACGCACGCCATGGGCAAGACGGAGCTGAAGCAGCGGCCGCGGCGGGTCGTGGTCCTGGACGTCGGCGAGCTGGACAACGTGGTGTCCCTCGGCGTCAAGCCCGTCGGCTACGCCCCCACCGAGGGCGACGCCGGCGTCCCCGGCTATCTGAAGAAGCGGGCGGGCAGCCCCAAGGACGTCGGCACGATCAACGCCCTCAACCTGGAGGCGATCGCGAACCTCAAGCCCGACCTGATCCTCGGCAGCGAGCTGCGCGCCGCCAAGCTCTACCCGCAGCTCTCCAGGATCGCCCCCACCGTGTTCTCCGTGCGCCCCGGCTTCACCTGGAAGGAGAACTACCTCCTCAACGCCGCCGCGCTCGACAGGTCCGCCGAGGCGAAGGCGGCGCTCGGCGCGTACGAGAAGAAGGCGAAGGCGCTCGGCGAGGCGATCGGCCCGAAGAAGCCCACCGTCACCATGCTCCGGTACATGCCGGACCGCGTCCGCCTGTACGCGAAGGCGTCGTTCATCGGCACCATCCTCCAGGACGCCGGCCTGCCCCGGCCCAAGAACCAGCAGGTCGACGACCTCGCCACGGAGATCAGCCCGGAGAAGATCGACGAGTCGGACGCCGACTGGATCTTCACCGGCGTCTACGGCGACCCGAAGAAGACCGGCCGCTCCGCCGCCGAGGGCAACCCGCTGTGGAAGAAGCTCGACGCCGTGAAGGCGGGCCGCGCGCGGAACGTCCCGGACGAGACCTGGTACCTCGGCCTCGGCGTGACCGCCGCCGACCGGGTCCTGGACGATCTGAAGACCCACCTGGTCAAGTAACCCCTATGGCGAAGATCACAGCAGCCGTCGATTGAGGAACCCGGACGGCGACCAGCCACTTCCGCGAGAGCGGCGCCGGTTCAGCCGCGGAGAGGTGTGCAGGTAGCCTTTTGTGCGTGCCCCGTCTGTCTGAAGTCATCGCCGCCCTCGACGCCCTGTGGCCCGCGGAGCGGGCCGAGCAGTGGGACGCGGTCGGCACGGTCTGCGGCGACCCGGACCAGGAGGTCGCGCGCGTCCTGTTCGCCGTCGACCCCGTCCAGGAGATCGTCGACGAGGCCGTCCGGCTCGGCGCCGGCCTGCTGGTCACCCACCACCCGCTCTATCTGCGCGGTACGACGACGGTGGCCGCCTCGACGTTCAAGGGCCGGGTCGTCCACGACCTGATCAAGAACGACATCGCGCTGCACGTCGCCCACACCAACGCCGACACCGCGGACCCGGGCGTCTCCGACGCCCTCGCGGGCGCCCTCGGCCTGCGCGTCCTGCGCCCGCTGGTGCCGGACCCGGCCGACGAGCACGGGCGGCGCGGGCTCGGCCGGATCTGCGAGCCGGAGCATCCGCTGACCCTCGCCGAGTTCGCCGAGCAGGCCGCGAAGCGGCTGCCCGCCACCGCCCAGGGCGTCCGCGTCGCGGGCGACCCGGACCAGCCGATCCGCACCGTCGCCGTCAGCGGCGGCTCCGGCGACAGCCTCTTCGGCGCCGTGCGCGCCGCGGGCGTCGACGCCTTCCTCACCGCCGACCTGCGCCACCACCCGGTGTCGGAGGCCCGCGCCGAGGCACCGCTCGCGCTGCTCGACGCCGCGCACTGGGCCACCGAGTGGCCCTGGTGCGAGCTGGCGGCCGCCCAGCTCGACGAGATCTCCGACCGGCACGGCTGGGGCCTTCGCGTCCACGTGTCGAAGACGGTCACCGACCCCTGGACCGCCCACGCGGCGTCGTCCCCCGCAGGGAGCGCCTCGCGCGCCCCTTCTGATTCCTTTGGAGCCCCCAACTGAACGCCGCGCCCGCCGACCAGATCCGTCTCCTCGACGTCCAGGCCCTGGACGTCCGCCTCGCGCAGCTCGCGCACAAGCGCAGGTCGCTGCCCGAGCACGCCGAGCTGGAGTCGCTGACGAAGGACTTCACGCAGCTGCGCGACCTGCTCGTGGCCGCGCAGACCGAGGACAGCGACTGCGCCCGCGAGCAGACCAAGGCCGAGCAGGACGTGGACCAGGTGCGCCAGCGCGCCGCCCGCGACCAGCAGCGCCTGGACTCCGGCGCGGTCACCTCACCCAAGGACCTGGAGAACCTCCAGAAGGAGATCGCCTCCCTCGCCAAGCGCCAGGGCGACCTGGAGGACGTCGTCCTCGAGGTCATGGAGCGCCGCGAGTCCGCGCAGGAGCGCGTCGCCGAGCTGACCGAGCGGGTCTCCTCCGTGCAGGCGAAGCTCGACGACGCCACGGGCCGCAGGGACGCCGCGCAGGGCGAGCTGGACCGCGAGGCCGCGTCGGTCACCAAGGACCGCGAGATCGTGGCCGGGGCCGTCCCCGCCGATCTGCTCGCGCTGTACGACCGGCTGCGCGAGAAGCAGGGCGGCATCGGCGCGGCCAAGCTCCACCAGCGGCGCTGCGAGGGCTGCCGCCTGGAGCTGGACATCACCGAGGTGAACGAGATCAAGGCGGCCGCGCCCGACAAGGTCGTGCGCTGCGAGAACTGCAGCCGCATCCTGGTGCGCACCGCCGAGTCCGGCCTGTAAGGGGCGGGCGTGGCGCAGGAGTTCATCGTCGAGGCCGACGGCGGCTCCCGGGGCAACCCGGGGCCCGCGGGGTACGGCGCGGTCGTCATCGACGCCGTCACCGGCGAGACGCTGGCGGAGACCGCCGCGTACGTCGGCGTCGCCACGAACAACGTGGCGGAGTACAAGGGCCTGGTCGCAGGCCTGAAGGCGGCCCGCGACCTGGACCCCGACGCGACGGTCCGCGTCCGCATGGACTCCAAGCTGGTCGTCGAGCAGATGTCGGGCCGCTGGAAGATCAAGCACCCCGACATGAAGCCCCTGGCCGCCGAGGCGGCCGCGGTCCTTCCCGGCGCGCAGGTCACGTACCAGTGGATCCCGCGTGAGAAGAACAAGCACGCGGACCGCCTGGCGAACGAGGCGATGGACGCGGGCAAGCGCGGCGAGCAGTGGTCGCCGTCGGCGTCGACCGCGGACCTGCGCGCCGCGTCCCGCGCCGCCGCGGAGCCCGCGGGTCCGCCCGGCGACGCCGCCGCGGGCGCGGCCAGGGCCCGGGCGGCCCTCGCCGGGGCGACGGGCCGGGCCACCGGCGGGGCGAGCGCGAGCACGGGTGCCGCCGTCGCCGACGTACCCGCCGCGCACGCGGGTGCCGCCGTCGCCGATGTACGCGCCGCGCACTCGGTGGCCACGGGCGACCCCGTCACCGTCGCGGAGACCACGGCCCCGCCCGTCGCCTTGCCCGCGTCCGCCGATCTCGGCGCCCCCGCGACCTTCGTCCTGCTGCGCCACGGCGCGACCGCCCTCACGCCCGAGAAGCGCTTCTCCGGCAGCGGCGGGAGCGACCCGTCCCTGTCCGACGCCGGGCGTGAGCAGGCCGTGCGCGTCGCCGCCGCGCTCGCCGCGCGCGGCACCGTACAGGCCGTCGTCTCCTCCCCGCTGCTGCGCTGCCAGGAGACCGCCCGTACCGTCGCCGCCCGGCTCGGCCTCGACGTCGAGCTGGAACCGGGCCTGCGCGAGACGGACTTCGGCGCCTGGGAGGGCCTCACCTTCGCCGAGGCGCGCGAGCGCTACCCCGACGAGCTGACGGCGTGGCTCGCCTCGCCGAACGTCGCGCCGCCCGGCGGCGAGTCCTTCGCCGAGGTCACCAGCCGGGTCTCGGCGGCCCGCGACAAGCTCCAGGCCGCGTACGCGGGCCGCACCGTGCTGCTCGTCACGCACGTCACGCCCATCAAGACGCTCGTCCGGCTCGCACTCGGCGCACCGCCCGAATCGTTGTTCCGCATGGAGCTGTCAGCGGCCTCGCTGTCCGCCGTGGCGTACTACGCCGACGGCAACGCCAGCGTGCGGCTCCTGAACGACACGGGGCACCTGCGGTGAGCGTGCGCCGTCCAAGCGCCTAGCCCCGGGTCGCCGCACCCTGTCGTCGGGCGGGTGCGGGTCCGTCGTGGCTGGTCGCGCAGTTCCCCGCGCCCCTACGGGGCGCTCTCGTCATGGAGCGCCGCGGCCTCGCGGGCCAAGGACTCGACCCGGCCCCAGTCCCCGGCCGCGACGGCGTCGGCGGGCAGCATCCAACTGCCGCCCACGCACCCGACGTTCGCGAGCTTCAGATACAACGGCGCCGAAGCCGCGGAGATGCCGCCCGTCGGGCAGAAGCGGGCCTGCGGGAGCGGGCCCGCGAGCGACTTCAGATAGGCGGTGCCCCCGGCCGCCTCGGCGGGGAAGAACTTCATCTCGCGCACGCCGCGTTCGAGCAGCGCCACGACCTCCGAGGTCGTCGAGACACCCGGCAGGAACGGGACGCCCGCCCCCTTCATCGCCTCCAGGAGCGTGTCCGTCCACCCGGGGCTGACCAGGAACCGGGCGCCCGCGTCCACCGAGGCCTTCACGTGGTCCGGCGAGATGACCGTGCCCGCGCCCACCACGGCCTCCGGGACCTCGGCCGCGATGGCCCGCAGGGCGTCGAGGGCCACCGGCGTCCGCAGCGTGACCTCGATGGCGGGCAGGCCCCCCGCGACGAGCGCCCGCGCCAGCGGCACGGCGGCGTCGACGGAGTCCACCACCACTACGGGGATGACGGGGGCGAGGTCCAGCACGGAGGCCTGGTCGGCGGGGGTGTCCATGGGGGCATCGTGCCTCGCCGCCACCACCCTCCGCAAAGCCCGTTGCACTCCCTGCAACAAGCGAGGGCCTCAGTGGATGTCCCGCACCACCACGTCGAGCGACCACGCGGCGGCCGGCTTCGCGGGCGCCTGCGCCTCCACCGCGTAGCCGAGGTCGCGGAGCGCCTCCACCAGCTCCGCGGGGGACGCGGGCGCGGCCCCCGCGGTCAGGAGCGAGCGCACCACGCGGCCCTTGGTGGCCTTGTTGAAGTGGGAGACGACGGAGCGCTTCTCCACGCCGTCCACCACGCGCGCGTGCAGCACCCGTACCGTCGCGGTCCGCCCCGCGACCTCGCCCTTCGGCTTCCACGCGGCCGCGTACGCCGCCGACCGCAGGTCGAGGACGAGGCCGTCCCCCGCGGCCTCGGGCAGCACGGTCGCCATCGGGCCGCGCCAGTGCCCGGCGAGCGCGCCGATGCCCGGCAGCTTCACGCCCATCGAGCAGCGGTACGAGGGGATGCGGTCGGCGACGGAGACCGCGCCCCACAGGCCGGAGAAGACGAGCAGGGAGCGCGCGGCGCGCCGCTTCGCCGCGGCGTCGAGCGTGGCCAGGCCGAGCGCGTCGTACAGGACGCCGGTGTAGATCTCACCGGCGGGCCGGGCCCCCGCCGTGCGCAGCTCGGCGTTCTTGGCGACCTCGCCGCGCAGGCCCTCGCTGAGGCCGAGGACATCGCGCGCCTTCTCCTCGTCGGCGGCGCACAGCTCCACCAGCTCGTCCAGGACGGCGGCCCGGGCCTCGGCGAGGCCCGGGAGGGACAGGGACTCGGGCTTGAGCGGCGCCCCGCGCCCGGAGGCGGCCTTACCCTCGGACGGCGGCAGCAGGACGAGCAAGGTCTTCTCCTTCGGCGGTACGGGACGGGGCTCGGCCCCAGCGAAAGCGTACGGGGTGGCGCGCTGAGCGTGGGCTCCCCAGGGGCGCGGCCAGCCACGACGGGACCCGCAGCCGAAGGCACTCGGATGCCACCCGCGAGGACCGGGCCTACGCTCGGGGTATGCCCCGGCGCCATCTCCGCGTGACCGGCGCAGCCGAGGCCCCGCTGCGGGCGGCGCTGCGGGACCTGCGCACGCGGCTGGACGTACCCGAGGAATTCCCGGCGGAGGCCCTCGCGGAGGCGGAGCGCGCCGCCGCGGCCCCGCGCCTTCCCGGCGAGGACGCCACGGGCATCCCCTTCTTCACGGTCGACCCGCCGACGTCCGTCGACCTCGACCAGGCGATGCACCTGTCGCGCAGGCCGGGCGGCGGCTACCGGGTGCGGTACGCGATCGCCGACGTGGCCGCGTACGTCACCCCGCAGGGCCCGCTCGACACCGAGGCCCACCGGCGCGTCACCACCCTGTACTTCCCGGACGAGAAGGTGCCGCTGCACCCGACCGCCCTCAGCGAGGGCGCGGCCAGCCTGCTGCCGGACCAGACCTGCCCGGCGCTGGTGTGGACCGTCGACCTGGACGCGGAGGGCCGCACCGAGCGCGCCGACGTGCGCCGCGCCCTGGTCCGCAGCCGCGCCAAACTCGACTACGAGGGCGTGCAGCGCGCCGTCGACGCGGGCACCGCCGAGGAGCCGCTCGCGCTGCTCGCGGACATCGGCCGCCTGCGCGAGCGCCTGGAGGCCGAGCGCGGCGGCATCTCCCTCAACGTCCCCGAGCAGGAGATCGTCGAGGCCCCGGGCGGCGGCTCGTACGCGCTCGCCTACCGCGCGCCCCTGCCCGCCGACGGCTGGAACGCCCAGATCTCCCTGCTCACGGGCATGGCCGCCGCACAACTCATGATCGACTCCGGTACGGGCGTCCTGCGGACGCTGCCGACCGCCCCGGACGGCGCGGTCGGCCGCCTGCGCAGGACCGCGAAGGCCCTGGGCGTCGACTGGCCGCACCACGTCCCGTACGCGGCGCTCGTCCGCTCCCTGGACCCGCGCCTGCCCCGCCACGCCGCGTTCCTCCAGGAGTGCACCACGCTGCTGCGCGGCGCCGGGTACACCGCGTTCAGCGGCGGCGAGGTCCCCGAGCTGACGACGCACGCCGCGGTGGCCGCGCCGTACGCGCACTGCACGGCGCCGCTGCGCCGCCTCGTCGACCGGTACGCGGCCGAGCTGTGCCTGGCCGCGTGCGCGGACGCCGCCCCGCCGGAGTGGGTGCTGGCGGCACTGCCCGGCCTGCCCCAGGAGATGGCGGAGGGCACGCGGCGCGGCAACGCGGTGGAGCGCGCGTGCGTCGACCTCGTCGAGGCGGCCCTGCTCGAGGACCGCGTCGGCGAGGTCTTCGACGCGGTGGTCGTGGACGTGAAGGAGGCGGAACCGGCCGTCGGCACCGTCCAGCTGACCGAGCCCGCCGTCGTCGCCCGCGTCGAGTCCGGCACGGCCCGGCTGCCCCTGGGCGAACGGCTCCGCGTCCGCCTCGCCCGGGCGGACCCCGCCGAGGCGAAGGTCCTCTTCACTCCCGCGTGACCAGGTCGTGGGCGCGCGGCCCCTCCACCGCGAGCCCTGCGGCCCTCGCCTCCCGCGGGCGCCGGAGCGCGTCGACGAGACCCTGCGGATCGTCGGCGTGCACCCGCACCACGCGCGCGTACGCCACCCGCCCCAGCGGGCGGACGAACGCGACGGGCTCGGTGAGTTCGACGGTCACCGTCGTCTGGTTGCCCACGGAGACGTCCACCGTGCCGTCGTCGCCGACCCGGAGCGCGCGCCCCTCGGGGTAGCGGCGCTCCACGCGGGCGCCGCGGATGAGCGCGGCCGGGATCCGCAGGTCGACGAGCTGTCCGTAGCGCACCCGCAACGAGCCGTCCGGGCCCGCCACATGGGGCCGCGTCACGCACGCGGCGTGCAGGGCGATCAGCTGCACCACGGTGTACGCGTCGACGCACAGCAGCGCGGCGTGGGCGAGCGGCCACGGCACGACGACGGCGAGCGCGACCGTCTCGACCACCGCGAGGAAGGCGAAGGCGAGGAGCGTGGAGGTCTGCGGCCCGGTGTACGCCGCCGCGCGGTCGCGGGCGCCGACCCCGTGCCGCCGCCGCGCCACCCACAGGCCGAGGCTCTGGAACCCCCGCAGCTCGTGCGCGACCAGCCGCCGCGCCACCCTTGCCGGCGCCATCACAGCGACCACTCCGTCGTGCCCGTGAGCAGTTCCACCATGTGCCGTACGGCCGCCGCCTGGGCGGGCGCGAAGTCGTCGAGGAACGCGTCCCCGAAGGCGGTGCCGAGGCGGCCCCGGTCCTTCGGCCCTTCGGGCTCCTCGCGGTCCTCGCCCCCGTGCACGAGGACCGCGAGGATGCCGTCGGGGACGAGACCGGCCAGCTCCTTGCCGAGCGGCACGACCCGGGGGTCGTCGACGGGCGCGTCGGCCAGCTCGTCCAGGCGTGCGTACACCTCCCGCAGGCGGGCGGTGAGGACGGGGTCGTCGGCGACCTCGCGCAGCGTCCGGTAAAGGCGCTCTCGCAGGCCCGGCTCGGCGATGGCGTCGAAGAGGGCCAGGTGTTCGAGGTCCTTCGCGGCGGTCGCCGACTCCACCGGCCACAGCCGCGTGAACAGCTCGGCGAGCCCCGGCGAGACCGGCCCGTCGCCGGGCAGCAGCCCCTCGCGCGACATCCGCAGCAGCTCGGCGAGCCGGGCCCGCCGCTCCCGGACGGCCGTCTCCTGGCGGGCCAGGTCCTCGTGCAGCTCCGCGAGGACCTCGGTCAGTTCGCGCCCGGCGTCGTCCGCGAGCACGTCCCGCACCTCGTCGAGGCCGAGGCCCAGCTCGGTGAGGCGCTTGATCCGCGCCAGCACGATGGCCTCGCGCAGGCCGTACGAGCGGTAGCCGTTGGGCAGGCGCACCGGCTCGGGCAGCAGTCCGAGGTGGTGGTAGTGCCTGATGGCGCGCGTCGTCAGGCCGACGGCCGCCGCGATCTCTCCGATCCGCATGTCCTCAGTAGAAACGTTGACGCTGCGGCAAGGTCAAGCCTCCGTCTCGCCCCGGCTTCGTGCCCGCCCTGAATGCGCCCGCCCGCACCGCCTCGCGCGTCGCGCTCCGCGTCGGCTGGTTCGCCGGAGCCCCCTTCTTCGGCCTGAGCAGGGCGCCCCGCGGTCGGCTTCGCGCCCGCGTCTCGTACGATCGCGCCTTCGGCTGCGGACGGCGTACGAGGGGAGCGCCCCGTAAGGGGCGCGGGGAACTGCGCGACCAGCCACGACGCACGCGCAGGCATACGACGACACAGCGCGGCACAGGTACGGATACGGGCACGGGTACGGGCACGGGTACGGGTACGAGGGGGCGACGGGGGATGGGCGGCACAGAAAGCACGGGCGGCGCGAGCCTTCGCGGACAGAGCGAACGCGGCGCGGGCGAGCGCGCGATCTGGACCCGGGCCCCCTTGGGGGGCGGAGCCACGCTCGACCTGCTCACCGCCCGCTTCGACCGGCACCGCTACGCCCCCCACTCCCACGAGGAGTTCACCGTCGGCGTCTGTGTGGCGGGCAGCGAGATCATCGACTACCGGGGCGGCCGCCTCGACATCGGCCCCGGCGCCGTGGTCGTCCTCGCCCCCGGCGAGCCCCACACCGGCCGCCCCGCCCTGGGCGACGGCTACGCGTACCGAGCGATGTACCCGGCCCCGCACCTCCTGGCCGAAGCGACCAGGGACCTGCCGCACTTCAGGGAGGCGGTCGTGGACGACAGCCAGCTGGCGGCGGCCCTGTACGCGGCGCACACCCAGCTGAGCGCGGGCGGGGGCACCGACCCCCTCACCACGTTCGCCGCCGAGGCCCGGATCGCCTGGCTGCTCAGCACGCTGGCCCGCCGCCACGGCAGCGCGCGCCCCGCCCCCGGCACTGTCCCGGGCGCGGCCTCCATAGCCCTCGCGGTCCGCGACCGCCTGGCGGACGACCTCAGCACCCCGCCCACGCTCACCCAGCTCGCCGCCGAGACGGGCCTGTCCCGCTACCAGTTGCTGCGAGCCTTCCGTACGACGATGGGGATGCCGCCCTACGCCTGGCTGGCCCAGCACCGCGTCGCCCGGGCCCGCGCGCTCCTGGAGGCGGGACGCAGGCCGGCGGAGGCCGCGGCCCAGGTGGGCTTCGCCGACCAGGCCCATCTGACGCGCTGGTTCCGGCGGGTGCTAGGGGTGACGCCGGCGGCGTACCGCAGGAGCGTGCGCGGGGTGGCCACGCCCTGAGCCCGGCGCGCGCCCCCCGGGGCCCGGGCCTGCAACAACGTTCAAGACGCCCCCCGCCCGCCGTCCGCACACTGCGGGCATGACGGCACGAGGCTGGTTTCTCTTCTCGCTCATGGGTGTCCTGTGGGGCATCCCGTACCTGATGATCAAAGTGGCGGTCGACAGTGATCTGACACCGTCCATGGTGGTGTTCACGCGCTGTGCGCTCGGCGCCGCGCTGCTGCTGCCCTTCGCGATACGCCAGGGCGGTCTGCCCCGCGTACTGAAAGCCCACTGGCGCCCGATGCTGGCCTTCGCCGCCGTGGAGATCCTCGGCCCCTGGTGGACCCTGACCGACGCCGAACGGCATCTGTCCAGCTCCACGGCGGGCCTGCTCATCGCCGCCGTGCCGATCATCGGCGCGGCCCTCGCCCGCTTCTTCGGCGACACCGAACGCCTCGGCGGCCGCCGCCTGACGGGCCTCGGCCTGGGCTTCGCGGGGGTCGCCGTCCTGACCGTGCCGCGGCTGACGGGCGGCGACGCGTGGTCCCTCACCGAGGTCCTGATCACCGCGCTGGGCTACGCCACGGCCCCGCTGATCGTGGCACGCCACCTCCGGCAGGTGCCCACGCTCCAGCTGATCGCCCCCTGCCTGGCGCTCGCGGCGGTGGTGTACGCGCCCGCGGCGGCGGCGACCTGGCCGAGCGAGGTCCCCGACACCAGGACGCTCGCCGCCCTGGCGGGCCTCGGCGTCATCTGCACGGCCCTGGCCTTCGTGGTCTTCCTGGAACTCATCCACGAGGCGGGCCCGACCAGGGCCGTCGTCTTCACCTACGTCAACCCGGCGGTGGCGGCGGTCGCGGGCGTCGCCTTCCTCTCCGAACACCTCACCCCCTCCTTCTGGGCCGCCTTCACCCTGATCCTGGCGGGCTCGTTCCTGGCCACGGCCGCCTCGGCGCCGGGGGGCGGGCCACGGCGGGTACCATGGTCGACACGGCAGACGAGCCGGGCGGACGGCCGCGTGGAGGTCCTTGCGGACCTCTCCGAGGAACGTCCGGGCTCCACAGGGCAAGGTGGTGGCTAACGGCCACCCGGGGTGACCCGCGGGACAGTGCCACAGAAAACAGACCGCCGAGGACTCCGGTCCTCGGTAAGGGTGAAACGGTGGTGTAAGAGACCACCAGCGCCTGAGGTGACTCAGGCGGCTAGGTAAACCCCACCTGGAGCAAGGTCAAAAGGAAACGCCGCTTTGTGAAAAGGGGCGGTTCTGCGCGGACGACCGAGGGCTGCCCGCCCGAGTCCGCGGGTAGACCGCACGAGGCCGGCGGCAACGCCGGCCCTAGATGGATGGCCGTCTCCCCGGCCGCCGCGAGGCGCCCGGGCGACAGAACCCGGCGTACAGCCCGACTCGTCTGCCACTCAGGCTCTCTGACCTGGTATTTCCCTGGTCAGGGAGCCTTTCCGATGTCAGCGCCACCTGCGAGGCCCACGCACTCGTTGCGACTGCTCAGGCCTGGTCCTGTATGTCGTGTGGCGATCGTGTGGCGGCGTCCAGGGGGCAGTTTTCGCGTCGCGAGACGAGATCTCGAGCCTCGCGCACTTCGACCGGAACGTGATCGAGTCCCTGAGCCGGGCAGGGCTGCCAGACGCCGTGCGGCTGCTCGATAACCCTCGATGGGCCGAATGACGCGGGCGGCCACACGAGTGCGACGCTGCCTGAGGGCTGAGAGCCCCGCCCCTGTCGGAAGGGGCGAGGCTCGGGCAGCAGTTAGCCTTTCAGCGCCGCCACTTCGGCGATTCGAGTGGACAGCGCCTTGACTGATCGCGCGCGTCGATGGGGGTTGAGGCGAAGTTGCATGGTCTCGAAGTGCTCGTCCCCTCGTGCGGAGGAGATGTGTTCGTAGTCGTTGAGGAACCGCCTCCACGACTCGCATGCCGCGTCCAGATGTCCATGCTGCAACTGGCGCTGGGCGAGAACGGCATTGAAGTGCACCCGACCTTGACGCTCGTTCTTGGGCTGCACCTTCAGAGCCTGCTGGAGTGCCCCAATTGAGCCGGGGAGATCATTCCCTTCGTACAGCACGTGGGACACGTGGAAGGCGTACGCGGACTGGTCGTAGCCCCCGATCGACTCCCGGCGGTTGTCCGCACGCATCAGGGACGTTTCGGTCTCCGCCAAGAGGCGACGGGCGCGCCTGTGGTCACCGACCATCGAAGCGGCATGGGCCTGCTGTCCGGTGAGGAATGCTCGGAGCCTCGGACCAGCCTTCGGTGCGGCCTCTGCCGCTGAATCAGCGAGTCGCACGGCGCGGGCTCCGTACCCAAGGTTGGTTGCCTGAAGGCTCATTCCTCGCAGAGTCCGGCAGTAGGTCACGTGATCGTCTGCGTAACCGGCGAGTTCCAGCGCCCGGGTGTAATAGTCCTGCGCAGTGTGGTGGTCCCGCTCGTACATCGCCATCCACCCGGTGAGGTAAGTCAGGTCGGAGGCTGCCGCGAACATGTCCTTTCTGACAGTCTCGGAAGCCTCGGCCTGTAACCATGGCCCCACCGTGTTGACCAGAAACGCGCCAGCCATGGGACGAGCGTGCGCCCCTCCAAGCTCGTCGAGAATATCCGCGATCTTGTCCGTCATCCTGCGAACCGACTCGACTTGGGCCGGACCGATCCGAACTGTTGCCTTGCCAAGCTTCACTGGGGCGACTTGTGCGGCATGCGCCACGTCGGCGAACAGTGGCACCGCCAAGGCTGCGGAGAAAAGCCCGCTTGCGGCAATGAGACCACGTCGCGTGGGGTCCATATCGGCCCTCCCTAGATCGACGAGTTGTTCCACAGTGTCGATTCCTTGCGGAGCTTGGTCGGACGGCGGAATCGGAAGTCCTGCCTCCGCATGCGTCACGGGGCGCTGCAACTTCCGAGAGAACGCCTCAACGATCACTCTCCTGACCGGGGCGTTCGGCACCGTACCGCGAACCCAGTGAGAGGCGGCCGATTGGTCGTAGCGGAGAGCCAAACCGGCTTCAGCGCCGAGTCGGTTCACGATGATCGCGAACTGCGAGCGGCTCCATTTCGCCTGATGGAGCAGTCCTTCCAGGCCCACGTTCGGCTTACCTGTACGCCTCGTCATGCCTCAACTCCCGCCAGACAGTGCGGCGTTCATGGCTTTCATACATCCGCTCCGCTTCCACGGTACCGCTGAGCGTGGCCGTGCGGTTGCGTAGAGGTAAGGGGAGATCGCGAGGGAACGCGGTCGATCATCAGATGGAGTGACGCCATGGCCGATGAGCAACGCAGTACCGCCCTGGAGCGGATGGGTGAGATCGAAGAGATGGCGGCGCTCATACAGGCGGGCGGCTTCTGGGGGCAGGCGCCGGACTGGCTTCCTCTCGTGTTCGACCCATCAACGCCGCAGGTCCTGCGGGCCGTCGAGGGCGGTCTCGGGAGGCTGCTGTGAACCCGGACCGAGGGCAGATGGTCTACGACTCGGCGAAGAGGTCGGTGGGGAAGGTCGTGGATGCCGAAGGGACGTTCGTCCGGATCCGTTCCCGTGACGGCGTTTCCTGGGACGCCGAGCGACGGAACCTGAGCCCCGCCGTCTCTGTGAACGACCTTGCCACAGCCGTTCGAGTCGATCTCACGAGGTTCGACCTGTGAAGGTCGCCGAGGCTCGGGTCGGCGGCTCTGGCGGCTGCGGAGTCACGGGGGTCGTCATCGCCGGAGTGTGCTTCGTCGTCCGCGCCGTACTGCTCATGGTGATCGCCTTCGGCCGCTCCGTGTGACTCGGCTTCGAAACCACGAAAATGGAGCAATCGTGCACCGCGACCTGAACTCTGGTGACCAGCCCCCGAGGCGACTCGGATGCGAAGCCCTCATTCGCAATGCAGAGGGTGACGTACTGATGGTCAAGCCGAAGTACAAGCACGCTGACGAACGTATCGGTGGCAACTGCCTGGCGGGACCGCGCACAAGGGCGAACCCATCGCAGACGCTGCGGTGCGCGAGGTGCGGGAAGAGACCGGTCTGACACTGTCGATCACGCATTTCCTCTGTGTGGACCAGGTGCCCGAAGGCGAGGACGGCAGCAGCGCCGAGGGCATCAACTTCGTCTGTGACGGCGGACAGTTGTCGGCTGAGGTAGCTGCGGGCATCGCCCTGCCGGACACGGCTCGAAACGAGCTGGCAGGCCTCGCCTGGATTCCTATGAGCCGGCTGGACAACTTCGCCCTGGGCTACCAGGTGCGGCGCATCCATAACGCTGTGAAAGCCCACGCGTGGGCGAAGAGGATGCCCTTTTACGTATTCGGCGAAGCCGCCGGGGCGTAGCCACAATGCCCGGCCGCTTGCGCCGGACAGTATGGCCCCGCTCACGTGACATGCTCCTTCCTCCACCCTGCTGCGAGCCCAGCACGGTGAGCGGGCCCTATCCGTCATTCCGCCTGAGGCGGGGATATGACAGCAGTCAGTGCGACATACCAATCCCCGAGGGGAGGGTGAGCGCATGGGGACGCTGACGCCCACCGCGGGGAGAACTCAGGGGCCGAACCGCGAGGCACGGGAGCAGGACCGGCGCCTGTGCGCTGAGGCGGCTCCTGGCTCGGTTCGCGGAGCCTCCGCGAACCGAGCCTGAACCGACAGGCACGCCTTCAATCAAAGGAGAGTGAGCATGTCTGCATCGATCACGGAACGCGTGTTACCGGTGAAGCCCCGAAGCAGGTATGGCTCGACGTGACACGGAAGTGCCAACTCAATTGCGTGCACTGCTACAACTCGTCAGGACCGTACGGCGAACACGGCACGATGTCCCGGGCCGACTGGTTCAGTGTTCTGGAGCAGTCGGCGAAAGTCGGCGTCGGCCACGTCACGCTGATCGGTGGAGAGCCGACCATGTACCCCCACGCGATCGAGGTCGCGGAACACGCGCTGACCCTCGAGATGCGGGTGGAGGTCTACACCAACTTGGTGCACGTCCCGGACTCCTGGTGGGCGGTGCTCCAGGAAGAAGGCATGTCCCTCGCTACCTCGTACTACTCGAACAAGCCCGAGCGGCACAACCAGGTAACGCGTCGTCCAAGCCACGCCAGGACTCGCGACAACATCGTCAAGGCCCTCGGTCTGGGCATCCCGATCCGTGTCGGGATCGTCGGGAACAAGAAGAGGCACATCCAGGCAGCGGAGCGCGACCTGCGGGAGATGGGCGTGAAGACGATCGGCACCGATCGCGTCCGCGAGTTCGGGCGGGCGTGCGGCGGTCAGGAGCCGGACGCGTCGAACCTGTGCGGCAAGTGCGGTGACGGCAGGGCCTCGATCGGCCCCGACGGCGAGGTGGCGCCGTGCGTGTTCTCTACCTGGATGCGTGTCGGCAACGTCCGAGACGCTTCGCTGGCCTCTATCCTGGGTGGTCCCGCTTTGGCTAGGGCGGTGGCCTTGATCGAAGGCGCAGTGAGAGGGAAGGACAAAGCGTGCCGTCCTGACTGCGTCCCGCAGAACCCGTGCGATCCCCGGTGCGAGCCGAATGCCGTGTGCCGCCCGGGTACCCCACCCAGTGAGTGCAAGCCCAGGAACTGACGTACGAGGAGAACCGGCATGGACGGCCTCCCTGATGCGCACTTCGAGGAACTGATTCACCCGCACACGGGAGCAGTCAGTTACATCCAGGCTCCGGCCCGTGGGTTCAGTTCGGACTTCGCCGCAGTTCTGGAAGGCGAGAAAGGCCGGTTCTTCGTCAAGGCCATGTTCAACCTTCCCGGAGGGCGGAAGGAATCCCTTCTCCGGGAGCGGGCGATCAACTCGTACGTACAGCCTCTGTCTCCTTCATTGGTGTGGAGCGCTGGCGGAGACGAGGACGGATGGATCATCCTCGGGTTCGAAGCCGTCGAGGGCAGGCCATCGCGTTTCGAACCGGGATCGTCAGACCTGCATGCAGTTGTCGAGGCGCTGAACCAGATCGCAGAACTGGAACTTCCTGAAGTCGCGAAGGACTGGGCGGAAGACCGGTGGGACGACTTCACCAGTAGTGACTCTGAGACTGCTCTGCTGCGGGGCAACACGCTGATCCACTCGGATATCAACCCCAGCAACATCATGATCGGACCCGACCGGGTGTGGATTGTCGACTGGTCGTGGCCGTCGTGTGGATCGGGCTTCATCGATCCTGCCTTGCTGGTGATTCAGCTGATCACCGCTGGGCATCTGCCAGCCGACGCGGAATCTTGGGCTGCCCGATGCCCTGCCTGGGAGGCCGCAGACCCGAAGGCGATCGACGCCTTCGCCAGAGCCACTTGGCGTATGTACCGACAACGAGGCCTGGCCTCTCAGGCCGACTGGCTCCGAACGATGGAGGAAGCGGCTCGTTCCTGGCTCAGGTACCGGCTCGACACGAGGTGAAGGAGTTCAGCCCAGGTACGTGCGGCACGCCTGAGAGATGGCCTTGGTCTGACGGACGGGGCTTGGCTGCATGTCCGGTGTGCGACGGGCGGAGGTCACCTGGCGGGAGCTGTGGTGCGGCAGGGCGGGCCTGTGGCTTCACTGGAACGGTCCGCAGGGGGTGGACGGCCGCCGAGGCCGGTGGCGGTGAGGCTCAGATGACTGGCGGGCGGCCCAGCTTCGTCATCAGCCATACCGTGCGCCAGGTCATGGGGCGCCGCTCCCCGCACGACGTGCGTACGCCCTCGGCGAAGCCGCCCGCCCAGGCGCGCAGGCCGCCCGCGGAGCGGGTGCGGGCGAGGGTGAGGAGGGTCCAGACCGTCAGGTAGACGGGGACGAGGGGCAGGGGCAGGCGGCGGCGGGCGAGCCAGACGCGGTTGCGGGCCGTCATGCGGTAGTAGACGGCGTGCCGGGCGGGGGACGTCTTGGGGTGCTGGAGCAGCAGCGAGGGTTCGTACAGGACCTTCCAGCCGGCGTCGAGGGCGCGCCAGGCGAGGTCGGTCTCCTCGTGCGTGAAGAAGAAGTCCGCGGGCCAGTCGCCGGTCCGCTCCAGCATCTCCATGGAGAAGGCGTGGCCGCCGCCGAGGAAGGACGTGACCAGGCCCCGGCGCATGGGGTCCTTGGCGCGCAGGCGCGGCACGTGGCGGCGCTGGGTCTCGCCGTGCTCGTCGGCGATGCGGAAGCCGACGACGCCGAGGCGCGGGTCCTCGGCGAACAGGCGCTGGATGGTGCGGAACACGTCGGGGTCGACGAGCAGCCCGTCGTCGTCCAGCTCGACCGCCACGTCGACGTCGCCGAACTCGCGGAGGCGGCGCAGGGCCACGTTGCGCCCGCCGGGGCAGCCCAGGTTCTCGTCGAGCGCGATCGTGGTGACCTCGCCGGGGTAGGCGGGGAAGTCCGGCAGCTCGGTGCCGTTGCCCACGATGACGACCCGGGTGGGCGGGACGTCCTGCTTGGCGACGGACTCCAGGAGGGCGTCGACGTCCTTGGGGCGGTTGCCCATGGTCACGATGGCCACACCCAGGCGCGGTTCGGACACGGGGAGCCCTCCAGGTCGAGTCACAGGCGAGTCACAGGGGTCGTGGCGGCGGGTCCGGCCGGGGCCGGGGAGTGGTGCGCCGCGCTGACGGTGTTGACGGTCCTGGCGATGGTAGCCGTTCACCGGTGTGTTCATAGCATGACGGGGCGCGTTCACGATGTTCACTCCGGCGCGTGCGCCAGGTGGCGGAAGGGCGAGCGCCGACGGCTCGGCCGGTTTTGGTCGTGACATGTCAAAAATCAAGGAGGTGTGTCTTGTGACCTCCGGGGGAGCGTGCCTCAATGCCTCCAACCCGGATCGCTGACATACCGTCAGCCGCCACCGTGCGGGAGCGTGTTCGGCGATGCGGCACCCCACACTCCCCCCATGTGAAGGCAGGCCATCCCATGAGGCACGGCAGAATCGCCCTCGCTGCGGCACTCGGCACCGGCGCGCTCGCGCTGAGCGCCCTCGCCCCCGCCACCGCCGCCTCCGCGCCCGCCGTCGACCCGCAGACGGCGACCATCGACTTCGAGTGCGGCTCGTTCGGCGCCGGCGCGGCCACCCTCAAGGCCGCGCAGAACGGCACCAGCGCCACCATCGAGCTGTCCACGTCCGCGATCACCGCCCCGGTCGCCATCGGCGCGGGCGCGGTCAACTCCACCCTCACCCTCACCAAGAACGGCACCGGCACCACCACGTTCACCGGCAACGCCAACCCGGCCATCCCGGCGGGCAGCCCCATATCCAGCGGCCCGCTCAAGGGCACCGTCGCGGCCGGTGACCGCCTCGCGGCCAAGTCGCTCACGATCGTGGTCTTCGGCATCACCGTGACCTGCAACGCGACCTCGGAGCAGAAGCCGGGGCCGTTCGTCTTCTGACCGCCCGGGCCGACCGCCCGGGCCGACCGCCCGGGCCGACCGCCCGGGCCGACCGCCAGGGCCGACCGCCAGGCCTGACCGTCCTGGCTGACCAGCCACCGCGGGGCGCCGCCGCCCGGACGGCGGGCGGCGGCGCCCGCACGCGTAATCCCGTTGCCGCCACCCCCGCGCCCCGCCTACGTTTCCGATCATGCTGCCTCCCGTACGCACCGACGAGGAATGGGACGCGATCGTCCCGGACGAGGCCGTGATGCGGCCCGGCGCGCGGGACCTGTGCGCCCGGCTGGGCGTCGGCGGCGCGCCGCTGGTCCGCTTCGGCGAGGGCTCCCAGCCGGTCTACGCCGTCGGCGACGACCTCGTACTCAAGCTCTTCCCCGCCACGGCGGCCGACGACGGCGTCACCGAGGCCCGCGTCCTCGCCCACGTGCACGGCCGCCTCCCCGTCGCGACCCCTGAGGTCCACGCCTCCGGCGCGTACGAGAACGGCTGGCGCTACGTCCTGATGTCCCGGCTGCCCGGCGAGGGCCTGCACCGCGCCTGGCCGCGCCTGCCCGCGGCCGGCCGGGAGCGGCTCGCCGAGCGGGCCGGGGAGGCGCTCGCCGCGCTGCACGCCCTCGATCACGCGCCGCTCGCGGACGCCCTCGGGCCCGGCGACTGGGACGCGTTCCTGGCCCGGCAGCGGGCGGGCGCCGTCCAGCGGCAGCGCGCGAAGGGGCTTCCCGAGCACTGGCTGGAGCAGATCCCGGACTTCCTCGACGCGGTGGGGCCGCCGGCCGGGGCCCGCCGTGCCCTGCTGCACACCGAGTTCATGCGCGAGCACCTGCTCACCGCGCCCGGGCCCGACGGCCGCCGGGAGCTGACCGGGCTCTTCGACTTCGAGCCCGCGATGATCGGCGACCCGGCGTACGACTTCGTGGCCGTCGGCCTGTTCGTCACGCGCGCCGACCCCCGGCTCCTGGCTCGCCTCATGGCGGCGTACGGCCGCGACTTCGAGCCCCGCCACCTCCTCGCCCTCACGCTGCTGCACGTCTACGGCAACCTGCCCTGGTACCTGCGCGAACTGCCCGCCCCGCCCGAACCGACGCTCGACGCGCTGGCCGAGCACTGGTTCGGGCGCGGCTAGCGGCGGCTCAGCCGGCCGCTTTTCCTGGGGGCTACGCCGGCTTCAGGCCCGGGTCGCCCGCCTCCGTCACGAAGGACGCCGCCGTCGTCAGCGGGGCGCCGGGTGTCGTCACCGCGGACACCGTCTTGAAGTCCGCGCGAGCCTCGTCGCGGCCCAGGGCGACGGTGACGTAGCCGCGCCGCCCGTTGTAGAACTTCAGGTGCGGATTGGCCTTCATGTACGTCTCCCAGTTGGCGGGCCGCTCCGCGCCGTCCTTGCCGCTGGCGATGGACGTCGCGACGATCTCCGTACCGACGACCTTCGACGAGGGCTTGTCGAAGTCGTCGAGGATGTCGAAGGCGTAGCCGACGTGCACGTCACCGGTGAGGACCATGAGGTTCTCGACGCCCGCGGACTTCGCCCCGGCGAGGACCCGCTGCCGGGAGGCCGCGTAGCCGTCCCAGGCGTCCATGCTGACCTTGGCGACGGGGTTCAGGTCGAGCTTGCGCTGGGAGAAGGTGACCTGCTGCGGGACGACGTTCCACAGGGCGCGCGAGCGGCGCCAGCCGTCGATGAGCCAGCGCTCCTGTCCTGCCCCGGTGATCGTCCGCTTGGGGTCGAGCGACTCGGGCCCGGGCACGTGCGCACCGTCCCCGTAGGCCTGGTCGGACCGGTACTGCCGGGTGTCGAGGATGTCGAACTGCGCGAGGCGGCCCCACTGAAGCCTGCGGTAGAGCTGCATGTCGGAGCCGGTGGGCCGCTGCGGGCGGCGCAGCGGCTGGTTCTCCCAGTACGCGCGGTACGCGGAGGCGCGGCGCAGCAGGAACTCCTCGGGCGGGTTGCCGTTCTCGTCGACGTCGTCGGCGTAGTTGTTCTCGACCTCGTGGTCGTCCCAGGTGACGACGAAGGGGTGCGCGGCGTGCGCGGCCCGCAGGTCGGGGTCGGACTTGTAGAGCGCGTACCGGCGGCGGTAGTCGTCCAGGGTCTGCGTCTCGCGGTTGAAGACGGCGGGCAGGACGCGGTCGGTGTACTTGCGGGCGCCGCCCGCGGAGTTCACGGCGTACTCGTAGAGGTAGTCCCCGAGGTGGAAGACGACGTCGACGTCGTCCTGCGCGAGGTGCTTGTACGCGGTGAAGTAGCCGTCGTGGTACGCCTGGCAGGACACGGCGGCCAGGGTGAGGGCGCCGGTGCGGCCGTGCGGGTGCGGCGCGGTGCGGGTGCGGCCGGTGTCGGAGGTCCACTTGCCGGTGCGGAAGCGGTAGTAGTACGCGCGGTCGGCGTCGAGGTGGTCGACCTGGACGTGCACGGAGTGGTTGAACTCGGGGTGCGCGGTCGCCGTGCCGCGTCTGACGCCGCGGCGGAAGCGCGGGTCGCGGGCCAGCTCCCAGTGGACGGTGACGCGCTTCGCGGGCAGGCCGCCGTTCTCCTCGTACGGCCGGGGCGCGAGGCGGGTCCACAGGAGCACGGAGCCGGGCTGCGGGTCGCCGGACGCGACGCCCAGGGTGAACGGGTCGTCGAAGACGCGTGCGGCGTCCAGCTCGGCGGCGCCCGCGACACCCGCCGTGGGCAGGTTGGTCGCGAAGGCGAGCGCGGCGGCCGCGCCCGTGCCGGTCAGGAAGCGGCGGCGGCCCAAGTGGCGTGCCGCTGCGCGGAGTTCGGGTGCGTGGTGACCTGAAGCTGACATGTGCCCCTCCCGGACAATGGCTGTACGGTGCATTGGAGTGCTGAGGGACGACGATGGACTGTCGCGTACACAACAGCCATATGGCGAGCAGATGATGTCCGAGTTGCGGACCCTCCCGTACGCTGCGGGGCCATGAACGCTGAGCGAACGGCCCCTTCCGACGCCTCCCGGACGGCTCATCAGGGCCATCGGACGGACCCTCAGGAGGCCCCCGACGCGGCCCGGGCGGCAGCTTCGGGCACCGCCCGTGAGACAGCCTCGGGCACCGCCCGTGAGACAGCCTCGGGCGCCGCCCGTGAGGCGGCTCCGGGCCCAGCCCGTGAGGTGGCCCCGGACGCCACCCGGCACGCGGCTCCGGAAGCCGCCGCGAAGACCGCCGTCGTCACGGGCGCGGGCTCCGGAATCGGCCGCTCCGTCGCCGTGGAACTCCTGCGCGCGGGCTGGTCGGTGGCGCTCGCGGGCCGCCGCGACACCACGCTGCGCGAGACGCTCGACCTGGCCGCGGCCGACCAGGGGGACGCCGTCCGCGAACGGGCGCTGTGCGTGCGGACCGACGTTGCCGCGCCGGACGACGTGGCCGCCCTCTTCGCCGCCGTGCGCGAGCGGTTCGGGCGGCTCGGCCTGCTCTTCAACAACGCCGGCACGTTCGGGCCCGGCGGCGTGCCCGTCGAGGAGCTGCCGTACGACGCCTGGCGCCACGTCGTCGACACCAACCTCAACGGGGCCTTCCTGTGCGCACAGGCCGCGTTCCGGCAGATGAAGGAGCAGGCGCCGCAGGGCGGCCGGATCATCAACAACGGCTCGATCTCCGCGCACGTGCCGCGCCCGCACTCCGTCGCGTACACCGCCACCAAGCACGCCCTCACGGGCCTGACCAAGTCCCTGTCCCTGGACGGGCGTCCGTACCGCATCGCCGTCGGCCAGATCGACATCGGCAACGCGGCGACGGACATGACCGCGCGCATGACCTCCGGGGTCCTCCAGGCCAACGGGGAACTCGCGGTCGAGCCGGTGATGGACGCGGCCGACGTGGCGCGCACGGTGCGGCACATGGCGGAGCTGCCCCTGGAGGCCAACCTCCAGTTCGCCACGGTGCTCGCGACGGCGATGCCGTACATCGGGCGCGGCTGACCGCCCTACGCCGGACGTGGTGGGTGGCGAACTGCCTTGTGCCCAGGCGCGGCTGACGCCCCTACGGATTTCGTACGAACTGCGGGACCAGGTTCCGGCCAGCTGCCGGAATCCGGCTCGGGGGCCCCATGCCTCCCGCTAGGCTCAGCAGCTCTCCACGGAAACTTCACACGCGGAACACGTGGAGCACACGTAACGCACGGAACACATCGAGTACACGGAGCACACGTTGCGCATACGTTCGGCAGTCACGGCCGCCCTCGCCGCCACCGCCCTCGCGGCCCCGCTTCTCACCGCGGCCCCGGCGACCGCGGCCCCCCGCCACCAGGGCGGCCTGCACCTCGGCTACATCCAGTACGACAGCCCGGGCCGGGACACCACCGCCCGCGCCTCGGTCAACGGCGAGTGGGTGAACATCCACAACAGCTCCGGCAGCCCGATCCAGCTCAAGGGCTACAAGCTGAAGGACAACACCAACTACACCTACACCTTCGGCAGCTACAAGATAGGCGCGGGCAAGACCGTGAAGGTCCGCACCGGCAAGGGCACCAACGCCTCCGGGGTGCGCTACTGGGGCCGCGGCTGGCACGTGTGGAACAACACCAGCGACAAGGCCCGCTTGATCAAGCCGAACGGCACGCAGCTCGACTCCTGCTCCTGGACCACCCGCGACCGGGGCGCCAAGAACTGCCACTGAGCCCGCGCGGGCTCGCGCACACGCCGCCGTGCGTCCGGGAATGATCACGGACGCACGGCGGTTGTCGTCCGGCATGAGCACACCGGACCAGCACGCCCGAGCCACCGGCATCCTGCGCTACACGGCCTTCGCCACCGACCCCGACGGCGGCAACCCGGCCGGAGTCGTCCTCGACGCCGACGGGCTCGACGACACGCGGATGCTCGCGATCGCCGCGGACCTCGGCTACAGCGAGACGGCCTTCCTGACGCCGGGACCCGCGGGCCTCGGGCCCGAGGGCCGCACCTTCACCGTGCGGTACTTCAGCCCGCAGGCGGAGGTCCCCTTCTGCGGCCACGCCACCGTGGCCACGGCGGTCGCCCTCGCCGACCGCGACGGGGCGGGCGACTTCGTGTTCGACACGCGGGTCGGGTCCGTCCCGGTCACCGTCGCGGCGGTCGACGGGACGCTGCGCGCCACTCTCACCAGCGTCGAGCCGAAGGTGAGCGAGGCCCCCGCCGACGACGTCACCGAGGCCCTGGCCGCCCTCGGCTGGGCGGCGGCCGACCTCGACGCGGAGCTGCCGCCGCGCATCGCCTTCGCGGGCGCCCGGCACCTGGTCCTCGCGGCGGCCACGCGCGAGCGGCTCGCCGACCTGGACTACGACTTCGAGCGGCTGAGGTCCCTGATGCTGCGGCTCGATTTGACGACGGTCCAGCTGGTCTGGCGGGAGACCCCGTCCGTCTACCACGTACGGGACCCGTTCCCCGTCGGCGGCGTCGTCGAGGACCCCGCGACCGGCGCGGCAGCGGCGGCGTTCGGCGCCTACGCGCGCGAACTCGGCCTGGTGCCCGCCGCGGCGGAGCTGACCCTCCACCAGGGCGCGGACATGGGGCGCCCCGGAGTCCTCACGGTGACGCTGCGCGAAGGGGACGCCCGGGTGCGCGTGTCGGGCGCGGCGGTGCGCATCCCGGGCTGACCTCCGGCCGTGGTTCAGGCCTGACCGGTCTCGAAGCGGGACACCTTCCCGCCGTCCACCGTGAACTGCCACTTGGTGCGCATCGCGCCCCAGGTGTCGTTGCGGTAGTCGGCCACGAGCGCGCGGCCCTCGTCCGCCTCCGACTCCACGTCCATGTGGCCGTTGGAGGAGAAGACCTCGCGCTCCAGCCAGTCCTGGAGGTCCCGGTCCGAGCCGTCGTCGGACATGGTCGCGCCGGGCGCGAGCAGGCCCGTCAGGGCGGACCTGTCGCCCGCGTTCAGGGCGGTGACGAAGGCCCTCACCGTCGGGTCGCTGAGCTGGTTCACCGGAATCGTCATGCGTCCACGGTCACACCGGGGCCCCGCTCCCGCCACCGGCGCCCGCACGCTCCGTGACCGCCCCGGCCGCCTCGCACGCCCTGTGACCGTCCCGGCCGCTCCGCACGCCCCGGCGGCCGCTCACCCGGACGGCGGGCCGCACCGGGTGCGCGGGGCCCGCCCGGTGGACGGTGGAGGGGACCGGGGGTCACGGAGCGCGCCCCTGCCCGGGGCGCGCCTCTCCGGGGCCCCTGCCCCGAGCCCGCCCTGGAGGCCGCCGTGACCTGTCGCCGCTCCCACCCCCGCTGCCGCCCCGACCGGCGTGACATCGGCCTGCTGCTGCTCCGCACCGGCACGGGCGCGGTGCTCGCCGCGCACGGCTCGCAGAAGCTGCTCGGCTGGTTCGGGGGCGGCGGGGTCGAGGGCACCGGCGCGTACTTCGAGTCCGTCGGCTACCGGCCGGGCAAGGTCAACGCCGTGCTCGCGGGGCTAGCGGAGGCGGGCGGGGGCACGCTCCTCGCGCTCGGCCTCGCCACGCCCGCGGCCGGGGCCGCCGCGGCGGGCGCGATGGCGGGGGCGGCGCCCGTGCACGCCCCCAACGGCTTCTTCAACCAGGGCGGCGGCTTCGAGTACCCGGCCGTACTCGGGCTCGTGTCGGCGGCGCTCGCCGTCACCGGACCCGGCCGCCTCTCCGCCGACCACGCCATCGGCGACGTCCTCAACCGGCCCTGGATGGCACCGGCGGCCCTGCTCGCCACGGGGGTCGCGACGGCCGCGCTGGTGGCCTCCCGGAGGCGCGCCCTCCGGGACGCGGAGGCCTGACTCTGGACCGGCCTGATCGGCCCGCGGCCTCGTCCTCAAACGCCGGACGGGCTGAAACTGTCGCCGGTTGCGGCAGCGATTTCAGCCCCTCCGGCGTTTGAGGAGCGGGGGTCTGGGGGCGGAGCCCCCAGGATCGGGAAGGGGTGGGCCTGGGGCGCCCCGCGAGGGCACTCCTCGGCGCCTGCGACGATAGGGGGACGTGACAACTACCGGGAGGGGCGCGATGGCCGAGCGCGGGCAGGGGACGGGCACACAGTCCGACGGGCACATAGGCGGCGGGGGCGCCGCGGCCCGGGAGGGCGTGGACCCCGCGAACCGCGGGGCCCTGCGCGTGGCGACCGGAGCCCTCGTCACCCTCATCCTCGGCGGCCTCACGGCCATGCCCCCGCTGTCCATGGACATGTACCTCCCGGCCCTGCCGGAGGTCACCGACGCCCTGCACGCCCCGGCCGCCACCATCCAGCTCACCCTCACCGCCTGCCTCATGGGCATGGCGCTCGGCCAGCTCGTGGTGGGGCCGATGAGCGACAAGTGGGGCAGACGCCGCCCCCTCCTGGCGGGCCTGCTCGTCTACGTCCTCGCGACCGCGATCTGCGCGCTCGCCCCCACCGCCGAGCTGCTCATCGCCTTCCGCCTGCTCCAGGGCCTCGCCGGCGCCGCCGCGATCGTGATCGCGCGGGCCGTGGTGCGCGACCTGTACGACGGCGTGGAGATGGCCCGCTTCTTCTCCACCCTGATGCTGATCTCCGGCGTCGCCCCCGTCGTCGCGCCGCTCATCGGCGGCCAGGTCCTGCGCGTGACGGACTGGCGCGGCATCTTCGTCGTCCTGACGGTCGTCGGCATCGCCCTGACGCTGCTCGTGTGGCGGAGCCTGCCGGAGACCCTCGCGCCCCAGGACCGGCACGGCGGCGGCACCGCCGAGGCGCTGCGCACCATGCGCGGCCTCCTCGCGGACCGCGTCTTCGCCGGCTACATGGTCGCGGGCGGCTTCGCCTTCGCCGCCCTGTTCGCGTACATCTCCGCGTCCCCGTTCGTCATCCAGGAGATCTACGGAGCCTCGCCGCAGACCTTCAGCCTCCTGTTCGGCGTGAACTCCATCGGCCTGATCATCGTCGGCCAGATCAACGGCAAGCTCCTCGTCGGCCGGGTCAGCCTCGACAAGGCCCTCGGCCTCGGGCTCGCCGTCATCACGCTCGCCGCCACCGCGCTGCTCCTCATGACCAGCGGCGTCTTCGGCGACGTGGGCCTCGGCGCGGTGGCCACCGGGCTCTTCGTCCTGATGTCGGCGATGGGCCTGGCCATGCCCAACACCAACGCGCTCGCGCTGATGCGCACCAAGCACGCCGCGGGCTCCGCCTCCGCGCTGCTCGGCACCTCCTCCTTCCTGATCGGCGCCGTCGCCTCGCCGCTGGTCGGCATCGCGGGCGAGAACACCGCCGTCCCGATGGCCGTCGTCCAGCTGGCGTGCGGCCTTGCGGCCGTCGGCTGCTTCCTGGGACTGTGCCGCCCGTGGCAGCGGAGCGGCAGTACCCAGCAGGAGCCGGAGGGGGCGGACCGCTGACGCCGCCCCGGGCGCTGCGCCCGGGCCCCGCGGAGCGCGCGGGCCTCGACCCCGACGCCCTCGCCCGCCTCGTCCAGGACGTACGGGAGCTGACGCGCGGACCGCGGCCCTGGTGCGCGGGCGCCGTGGTCCTCGCCGGGCGCGGCCCCGTGATCGCCGTGGCCGACGCGGCGGGCTGGGCCGTGCGCTACGCCGCGTACGACGAGCACGCCGACGCGGGCGTCGAGCTGCCGCCCGAGCGGCGGGTGCCGATGACCGTGGACACGCCCTTCGACCTGGCCTCGCTCACCAAGCTGTTCACGACCGTGGCAGCCGTGCAGCAGCTGGAGCGCGGCGCCATCGGGCTCGACGAGCCGGTCGGCCGGTACCTCCCCGAGTTCACGGGCGCCGCCGCGCACGGCGTCACCGTGCGCCGACTCCTCACGCATACCTCGGGACTCCGCCCCGAGCTGCCGCTGTACGACCTGCCCGACGCGACCGCGCGGCTGCGGGCGCTGCGCGCCGAGGAGCCCTCAGGCCCGCCGGGCACCTACCTCTACTCCGACCTGAACCTGCTGCTCCTCCAGCACGTCCTGCACCGCGTCACCGGGCGCCCGCTCGACGTGCTCGTCCGCGAGGGCATCACGCGGCCGCTCGGCATGACCGCCACCGGCTTCGGCCCCTGCCCCGGCGCGGCCGCCACCGAGGACCAGCGCAAGCCCTGGGCGAAGGCCGACCGGGGCATGCTGCGCGGCGAGGTCCACGACGAGAACGCGTGGGCGCTCGGGGGCGTGGCGGGCCACGCGGGGCTCTTCTCCACCGCGCGGGACCTCGCGGTGTTCTGCCGCGCGCTGCTGTGCGGCGGCGCGTACGGCTCCGCCCGCGTCCTGGGGCCCGCCTATGTCGACCTGATGCTGGCACCGCCCGGGCTCGGCTTCGCCGTCGACCAGCCGTGGTTCATGGGGGAGCTGGCGGGCCGGGGCGCCGCCGGGCACACCGGCTTCACCGGCACGTCCCTGGTGCTCGACCGCGCCACGGACACCTACCTCGTCCTCCTCGCCACCACGGTCCACCCCCGGCGCGGGCCCGCCACCAGCGCCCCCCGCGCCCGGGCGGCCACCACCCTGGCCCGGGCGCTGCGCCCCCGCTGACCCCGCGGGGGCGCCGAGCCCCCGCGGGACCGGCCTAAAATCGACAGGTGCACGACCACCTCTCCCCCGCCGAAACCCTCCGCACCGCCCTCGCCGACCTGCTGGAGGACCTCCCTCCGCGCGCCGCGGCCAGGGCCGTGGACCGGCTGATCGCGAACTACCGGGGCGCCACCCCGACCGAGGCCCCGGTCCTGCGGGACCGCGCCGACGTCACGGCGTACGCGGCCTACCGGATGCCCGCCACCTTCGAGGCCGTGCGCTCCGCGCTGCGGGCCTTCGCCGCCGCGGCGCCCGCGGGCTGGGCCCCGGCCGGGCACACCGACATCGGCGGCGGCACGGGCGCCGCCACCTGGGCGGTCAGCGCCACCTGGCCGGGGGAGCGGCCCGTCACCGTCATGGACTGGGCCGAACCCGCCCTGGACCTGGGCCGCGAACTGGCCGCCGCGCACCCCGACCTGGCCGCCGCCCAGTGGCAGCGCGCCCGCATCGGCACCTCGCTCACCGTGGCGCCCACCGCCCTCGTCACCCTCTCGTACGTCCTCGGCGAGCTGACCGGCGACGACCGGGCCTGGGTCGTCGACGTGGCCGCCCGCGCCGCCACCGACGCCGTGGTCGTGGTGGAGCCCGGCACCCCGGACGGCTACGCCCGCGTCCTCAAGGCCCGCGACCAGCTCGTCGCCGCCGGGTTCCGGGTGGCCGCGCCCTGCCCGCACAGCGGCGCCTGCCCGATCGAGCCCGGCAGCGACTGGTGCCACTTCTCGGCCCGGGTCAGCCGGTCATCGCTGCACCGCAAGGTCAAGGGCGGCTCCTTGGCGTACGAGGACGAGAAGTTCGCCTACGTCGCCGCGGTCCGCGCGACGGGCCCCGCCGCCGACGGCCTCGCGCCCGCGCCCCGCCGCGTCGTCCGCAAGCCGCAGATCCGCAAGGGCCAGGTCCTCCTCGACCTGTGCGAGGCGGAGGGCGCGCTGCGCCGGGAGACCGTGACGAAGCGGCACGGCGCCCTCTACCGCGAGGCGCGGGACGCCGCCTGGGGCGACGCCTGGCCCACGGCCTAGGCGCCGCTGCGGGCCCGGCTCTTAGAAGCCCCTTAGAACCGGTGACTATCCACGTCACCATGCCCCTCAAGATCACAGCCCTAGGACTCGTCCTCACCCTCGCCGCCGGGAGCGCCACCGCCGAAGCCGCCCCGGAACGCGCCCCCGGCACCCGCGTCGAACTGGCCGTCCGCGGCGGCACCGCCGTCGTGGACACCGCCACGCTCGCCGTGCGCGCCCGCACCCGCGACGGCCACGACCGGCTGCTCTCGGCCGCTTCCGCCACCGCGCTCGGTAAGCCGGGGCCCGTACGGCGGCTCGACGGCGGCCAGGTGCGCTGGAGTTACCCCGAGCGCGGCCTCGACGTCACCGCCCGGGCCGACCACGGCCGCCTCGCGCTGAGCTTCGCCGCCCGCCGCGACACCACCCTGCGCTGGCCCGTCACCGGCGTCGGCGCCCCGGCCTCGGCAAGCCTGCAACTCCCGCGCGGCGAAGGGCTCGACATCCCGGTGGCCGACCCCTTCTGGACCTCCGGGGGCGGCCGTCTCGCGGGCACGAGCGTCGACGTGGGCGCCGACCTGACGCTGCCGCTGTGGGGGTACTCCGCCGGACGGCACGGCGTCAGCTACCTCACCCCGACCGACCTCGGCACCTCGCTCGCCTTCAGCAAGGCCCACGGGCGCCTGCGCGCCACCGCCACGCACGCCTTCCGCCGCGCCGAGGGCACCCGCGTCTACACCGTCACGCTCGCCCTGACCGACGGCAACCCCGTCGCACCCGCCGCCGACTACCGCGCCTACCTCGCCGAGCGCGGCCGGCTCGGCAGCCTGCGCGCGAAGTTCCGGAAGAACCCGGCGGCGCGCGGGCTCCTCGGCGCGTTCCACGCCTACCTGTGGGGCGAGGCCCGTACCGCCGCCGGGGTGCGGCGGCTTCGCGCGCTCGGCGCCGACCGGATGTGGCTCGGCTACGACGCGGGGCCGGGCCCCATGGACAAGAAGGCGGTCGCCGCGGCGAAGGCCGCCGGCTACCTCGTGGGCCCGTACGACACCTTCGCCAACGGACAGGACCCGAAGACCGCCGACAGCCCCACCTCCGTGTGGCCGGGACGCGTCTACCCGGACTTCTGCGTCCGCGACGCCGACGGCTCCCCGCACACCGGATTCGGCGGCCGGGGCTGCTACTTGAGTTCCGCCGCCTTCGAACGCGCCGAGCCCGTCCGGCACTACCTGGCCGACCGCACCCGCGCCATGGTCCGCAACGGCGCCGACAGCTACTTCCTCGACGTGGACGCCACCGGCGAGCTGTTCCGCGACCACTCCGCGGCCCACCCGATGACCAGGGCCCAGGACCGCGCCCACCGCCTCGCGCGCATGCGCCGCATCAGCGGATCCGGCCTCGTCCTCGGCTCCGAGACCGCCCAGGCCTGGGCCAACCAGGTCATCGCCTTCGACCACGGCAGCGCGACCCCCGTCGCCGACAGGCTGTGGGCCTTCCAGAAGGACCGGGAGAACTGGGGCGGCTACTACCCGGAGAGCGCCCCGAAGATGTTCTTCAAGCCGGTGCGCCTGCCCGCCGACCTGAGCCGGGCCATGTACGCGCCGCGCTACCGCGTCCCGTTGTACGGGACAGCCCTGCACGGCTCGACCGTCAGCGCCGAGCGCTGGGAGCTGTCGTACGAGAAGCTGCCCGCGGAGAAGACACGGCGCGCGCTGCTCGCGATGCTGTACAACCGGCCGCTCAACTACGTCCTCGACGGGCCCGCGCTGACCCGCCACGGCCGGGAACTCGCCGCCCTCCAGCGCTACTTCGCGCCGCTGCACCGGGCGGCGGGGACGGAGCGGCTCACGTCGTTCCGATGGCTGACCGGCGACCGCGCCGTCCAGCGCACGGTCTTCGGCGACGGCACCTTGACCGCCACCGCCAACTTCGGCACGAAGGCCCGCGCCGGGCTCCCGGGCGGCTGCGTCGACGCGAAGCTGCGCACGGACGCCAGGCCGCGGCGGCTGTGCCCGGCCGAGCTGAACTCCTGAAGGAGAGGTGCGGGCGGTCACAGGCCGCCCGCACAGAGGAGCGCCCCGAAGGGGCGCGGGGAACTGCGCGACCAGCCACGACGGCCCGCAGCCAAAGGACGGCCTACCGCAGCCTCAGCTCCTGCGTGCAGCACTTGACGCTGCCCCCGCCCTTGAGCAACTCGCCCAAGTCCATGCCGACAGGCTCATAGCCGCGGTCGCGCAGCGGCTGGAAGAGCCCGGTCGCCGCCTGCGGAAGCAGCACGTGCAGACCGTCGGACACGGCGTTGAGGCCGAGGGCCTCGGCGTCCGCCTCCTCGGCGATCAGGGCGTCGGGGAACAGCTTCCTGAGCACGGCCTGGCTGCCCGGCGAGAACGCGCCCGGGTAGTACATGACGTCGTCCGCCGTGTCGTCCAGGACCGCGAGGGCGGTGTCCAGGTGGTAGTAGCGCGGGTTGATCAGGTCCAGGCCGATCACCGGTCGGCCGAAGACCTCCTGGGCCTCGCCGTGCGAGAGCGGGCTGGCGCGGAAGCCGCGGCCCGCGAGCACGTACGAGGACGTGACGGCGAAGTCGCCCTCGCCCTCGTTGATGTGGGTCGGCTCGTGCACGTGCTCGAAGCCGTGCGCGCGGAACCACTCCAGGTGGGCCGCCGCCTCCGCCTGCCGCTCGGGGTAGGCGAAGCTCGCGCCGAGGACCCGGCCGTCGACGACGGTGGCGCCGTTGGCCGCGAAGACCATGTCCGGCAGATCGGGGCGGGGTTCGAGTTCCTCGACGGTGTGGCCGAGCGCGCGGTAGCGGTCGCGCAGGTCCTCCCACTGGGCGATGGCCAGCGGGACGTCGACGGGTTTGGCGGGGTCCATCCACGGATTGATGGAGTACGTGACCTTGAAGTGCGCCGGTGGGCACATCAGGTAGCGCCGGGGTGTGGCGCGCCGGGCAGCTTGACGCAACGAAGGCTCCTCACGAACCGCAGGGGCTATTGCTGCCCATGGTGCGGTCTGAGGAGCCTTCGCGCAGTGATCTGAGTGGCTCGAACTGTGGTCTGGACGGGAATTTGCTCATGAACCGGAGGTTCCGGCGGTCAGGAGCCTTTCGTTCGCGGGGGCATCCGGCGTCATGAGCCGTCGTTCGCCGCCCGGCCCTCCTGGAGTTTGCGCAGCAGCTCACGCTTCTGTTCCTGGGGGCTGAGCCCACCGCCGACGCGGCCCGCGCCCTTGCCGCCGCGCAGTGCCTTGCGCGACAGGTTGCTGCGGGTACCGCCGACGCCGAGCATTCCGGATCCGCCTCGCGACATGGTGCGACCTCCGTGAGTCGTCGAAGTGGTCGCCGGCGCGGGTGCCGCACCGACAAACACGAGACGTTTCGTCTCGTTGTACGTCGACAATAACCGAGACGCTCCGTCTTGTCGAGGGAATTATCGAGGGGATTGCCGAGGGGATTACCGAGGGGATTGCGAGGGGGTCGGGGGCGCCGTCGGCGTTGGTGAGACGCAGCGTCTCGTGTCGCTGCTACATTCGACGGTATGGCCCAGAAGACCGCACCTGACTCCACGCGCCGCAGCGAGCGTTCGCGCCGCGCGATCTACGACGCCGCTCTCGCCCTGGTCGGCGAGGTCGGCTACGGCAAGATGACCATCGAGGCGATCGCCGCCCGCGCGGGCGTCGGCAAGCAGACCATCTACCGCTGGTGGCCTTCCAAGAGCGCCGTCCTGCTCGACGCCTTCCTCGACCTGGCCGAACAGGCCAACGCCCAGCTCAGCGAGGAGGCCGGGCTCGAGGAGCCCGCGACCGACATCCCGGACACCGGCGACCTGGAAGCCGACCTCAAGTACGTGCTGCGCGCCACCGTCGACGAGATGACCGACCCCAAGTTCGACGCCCCGGCCCGCGCGCTCGCCGCCGAGGGCGTCGTCAACCAGGAGCTGGGCACCGAGTTCATGGAGAAACTCCTCGAACCCCAGCTCCAGCACTACGTGAAGCGCCTGCGCGCCGCCCAGGAGCGCGGCGAGATCGCGGCCCACATCGACCCGCGCATCGCCCTCGAACTGTGGACGGGCCCGCTCGCCCAGCGCTGGATGCAGCGCACGGGGCCGCTCACCCACGCGTACGCCGACAAGCTCGTCGAGTACGCCCTGTACGGCATCGCGCCCCGCTGACCTGCGGCAAGGCGGCGCGGATCACCGCTGGTTGAGCGGTCCCAGCAGGCGTCGCGCCGCCTTGCCGCCCTTGACCGGCGTCCGCGTGAGCAGCCCAGGGGCGTCCGTGATCACGCCGTCGCAGCCGAGCCGGAGCACCCGGTCGCGCTGCGCGGGCGTGGTCACGGTGTGCGCCCACACGCGCGGGATGCCGGAGTTCACCGCACGCCTGAGATCCTCGTCGCGCGCCTTGTAGTCCACGTCCAGTACGTCGACGAACGCCGCCCAGCGCTCCGGCCGGTCCGTGCGCAGCTGCCGCCCGGACCGCCACAGCTGCGCGAGCAGGCCCAGGTGGTGCGCGCGCCGGGCCACCCAGGGCTTGTTGGAGTTCACGAACACCGAGCGGGCCAGGCCGCGCTCGTGGATCAGCGCGCTCAGCCGGTTCAGGCTCTCCGGGTCCTTCGCCTCCAGCATCAGCATGACCCGCCCGCCGAACCGGTCGAGCACCTCCGTCACCGTCGGCGGCCGCTCGATCCGCCAGAACCCGGGCACGTGCCGCTGCGGCCGCAGCAGTACGTGCTGCCACTCGCGGGCCGTCAGCAGGTTCACCGGGCCCGTCGCGTACGTCGTGCGGTCCAGGGTCGCGTCGTGCATGACCACCAGGGTGCCGTCGGCCAGCATCCGCGTATCGGCGTCGATGACCTGTGCCGTGCCCCGCTCGAACGCCGTCATCAGGCCCGACATGCTGTTCTCCGGCACCTCAAGGGCACCGCCCCGGTGCGCGGTGTAGACGAACGGCGGCAGCGCGTCGACCGTGAGCGGGCCCCCGCCCCACTCCAGCGGGGCCAGGAAGGCGGTGGGTCCGGTGAGGGCCAGGGCGGTGACGCCCGAGAGTGACAGCACAGTCCGTGTGACCATGGCGACCACCGTAGGAGTGGAAATCGCCTCTTCGCCCGTAATGACGCGCTATGTCACCCCCCGCCTTGCATCACCCCAGCTACCTCGGATGTGGGCTACGGCCACCCGGGGAGCAGGATGGTGGGACCATAGGTCATGCTGTTCCGCACGACGGCGAGGTGAGGGGATAGATGGGCGCGGAGTTCGGCCGGACGTCCGGCGCGCAGGGCAGGATCTCCCAATGGCTTCGCCGGCGATCACGTGCGGGCGCGGACGGTGCCGCCGAGGCCACGCGCCGTGAGGACCTGCTGCTCGCCGTCGCCGCAGCGGGCCTTCCGCTCGCCCCGGCCGCGCACCCCGCCGGATACCGCTGTTCCTGCGACCGCATCGGCTGTCCCACGCCCGCCCGGCACCCCGTCTCCTTCGCCTGGCAGACCCAGTCCACCACCGACCGCGCGCAGATCGAGCGCTGGGCACGGCACCAGCCGCAGGCCAACTTCATCACCGCGACCGGCATGGTGCACGACGTCCTCGACGTGCCCCTTGAGGCGGGCCGCGCCGCCCTTGAGCGGCTGCTCGCGGACGGCATCGAGGTCGGGCCCGTCGCCGAGTCCGAGGGCGCGCACGGGCAGGCGCGGATGCTGTTCTTCACCGCCACGCGAGGGACGCCGGAGGACGAGGACGAGTGGTGGCCCTGCGAGCTGGACTGCCACCCGGAGACGATGGACGAGCACCCGGGCCTCCGCTGGCACTGCCGCGGGTCCTACGTCCTCGTACCGCCCGCGCGCCTTCCGGGTGACCTGGCGGTCGGCTGGGTCCGCGGGCCCGAGTTCCCCCTGCCCGACCCGCTGACCCTCCTGGAGATCCTCACCGACGAATGCGCCCGGTACGCGGGGGAGCCGCAGGGCGACGTGGCCGCCTGGCCGCTGCGCGGCTGAGGGCTACTCGCCCTTCGCCCCGACCAGGCCCTGCATGCGGCCCAGTATCGAGATCTCGCCCCGGGAGCCGGGGGTCAGGGAGACCTGGTTCGAGACGCGCTCCAGGGTGACGGACTGCTTGGCCTCGCCCTTCATGAGGGCCTTGACGTCCGGTTCCACGTCGACCGTGAGGCCCTTGGACGCCGTCTGCTTCTCGTAGTGGTGGGTGGAGAAGAAGACGAGCGCGCCGCCGTCGCGGGTACGCAGGCCCACGGGGGCGAACGCGCCGGTGTTCCGGGGCTCGTCCAGGTACTGCACGGCGAGGCCGAGGCGCCTGCCGTTCTTGTCGCGGGCCGCCTTCCACTGCGTGGTGTGCGGGCCGGGCGCGAACGCGTCGCCGCCCGACTTGAGGAACGCCGTGTACTCCGCACCGAGGCGCCGGGGCGCCACCGCGAGCCCGGCCTGGTCGACGGCGACCGGCTCCGCGTATCCGTCCTCGTCCTTCTTCAGGTCCGGGATCCGGCCGGGAAGGACCAGGTTCAGATACGTGGCCTCCCACAGCTGGTCCCCGCTGCCGCGGGTGAAGACGATCAACCAGCGGAAGCCGTGCGGCTTGCGGTTGCTGAGGGCGTTGACGACGAAGAACCGGGGCCAGCCCGCCTTCTTCGGGATGGCGTACTCGACGTCGGTGAACCGCAGCGGCACGTGCCGCGTGTTGCCGCCCGGGTGCTGCGCGCGCCGCGCTTTGAGGCCCGCCTGGTTGATGGCGCCGAGCGGTCCGGTGACGCGGGCCGCGTCCAGGGCGGGGTCGTAGGCCTTGTCGGCCTTGTTGTAGGCGCGCGTGAACTCCTTGAGGGCCCGGGCGGCCTCGGCCTTGGTGGCGGTGGGGATGACCTCCCGCTCCCCGTGCACCGTCACGCATCCGCTCGCCGTCACCGACAGGACCAGTGCCGCTGCCGCCGAGGCACCGGACCGCCCGAGCCTGCGCACCCTGTTCATGGGACCCCTTCGCTCTCCCCGCTCCCGGGCCCGAACCCTACCGGGGCCCCGCCGGGCCCCGGCGCGGGGGCGCCGTCAGGAACACCGCGAGGGCCGATGCCAAGTACAGCGACCAGACGACGGCCTGGAGGACCGTCGGCTGCGGCGGCAGGACGAACACGCCCTCCACGAGGGCGCCGTACCAACGGTCCGGCGGAATCGCCGCGCTGACGTCGAACGCCACGTCCTCGACGCCGCCGAGGAGCCGCGCCGCCTGGAAGGCACGCGCGCCGTACGCGAGGAAGCCCGCCGCCACCACGAGGAGCAGCGCCCCGGTCCAGGTGAAGAACCCGGCGCCGCCGACGCGCAGGACGCCGCGGCGGCAGAGCAGGCCGAGCGCGGCCGCGGTGAGCAGACCCAGGACCACGGCGAGCAGCGGCGTGTACGTGCCGTCGTCCGCCGTGCGCACGGAGGCCCAGACGAGCAGGGAGGTCTCCAGGCCCTCGCGGCCCACGGCCAGGAACGCCGTCGCGGCCGGCGCAGCCGTGCTCGACCGCGGGGCGGCATCCGGCCGCGCCCGCAGGACCAGCCACGTCACGAGCGCCGCCGCGAGGACCGAAAGGGAACCACCGAGCACCTCCCGCGCCTCGGCCGTCAACTCCCGTGAGCCGAAGGTGAGGACGCAGCCGAAGCCGAGGAACAACGCCGCCGCGGCCCCTGCGCCGGCCCCTGCCGGGGCCAGTGCCTCGCGGCGCCCCGCCCTCGCCAGGCGCGCGGCGAGGACGCTCACCACGAGCGCGGCGGCCAGGCCCGCCCGCAGACCGATCAGAAAGGTGCCGAACACCACTCACGCCTTCCCGGTGCACAGCGCACGGCTCCACCAGTCGCCCTCGTACCGCCCCCGGACGGGATGACGTAGACCGCCGAACGCGCCCGGGGGATGTACGGGGTGAGCGATCCGCCCAGAGGGGTGCTCGACGAGCGGCGGCCCGCGCCCGCGCGGACGCCGTCAGCCGCCCTCGCGCACCGGTGTGACCAGCGGCTTGCCGGTGCGCGGGTGCGGGAACACCTCGATCGGCTGGCGGTACACGCCGGACAGCAGCTCCGCGCCGAACACGTCGTGGGGGGCGCCGTCCGCCGCCACGGTCCCGGCGTGCAGCACCACCGCGCGGTCCGCGTACGCCGCCGCGAGACCCAGGTCGTGCAACACGACGACCACCGCGTCCCCGGCCCCGGCGCGCTCCCGGCAGATCCTGAGGACCAGCTCCTGGTGGCGCAGGTCGAGCGCGGCGGTCGGCTCGTCGAGCAGCAGCAGCGGCGCCCGCTGGGCGAGCACGCGGGCGAGCGCGACCCGGGCCCGCTCGCCGCCGCTGAGCGCGGAGAACGGCCGCCCCGCGAACTCCGTGACCTCCGTGGCGGCCATCGCATCCCGCACCGCCTTGTCGTCGTCCTCCTCCAGGCGGGTCCCGGCCCAGGGCGCGCGCCCCATCCGTACGACGTCCTCGACGGGGAAGGGGAAGGACAGCGCAGCCGACTGCGGCAGCACGGCCCGGCGCAGCGCCAGTTCGGGAGCGGGCCAGTCCCCGGCCGCCCGGCCGTGGATCCGCACGGAGCCGGAGGCGAGCGGCAGGTCGGCGGCCAGCGCGGCCAGGAGGGTGGACTTCCCCGCGCCGTTGGGGCCGACGAGGGCCAGCACCTCGCCCGCGCGGGCCGCCACCGACACGCCCCCCAGGACCTCCCGGCCGCCGAGCGAGAGCCGCGCGTCCACGGCCTCGGCCAGCACGTCACCGGGCGCGACGGGCCCGGGCAGCGCGCGCTCGCGCACGCCGAAGAGCCGCCCGATCATGACCAGCCCCCTTGCCTGCGACGGGTCCTGCGCAGCAGCCAGAAGAAGAACGGGCTGCCGAAGAGCGCGGTGAGGACGCCGAGCGGCAGCTCGGCGGGGGCGGCCACGGTCCGGGCCGCGAGGTCGGCGCCGACGAGCACCACGGCCCCGCCGAGCGCGCTGCCCGGCACCAGGAAGCGGTGCCCGGGACCGGCCGCCATCCGCAGCAGGTGCGGCACGAGCAGCCCCACGAACGTGACGATCCCGGCCACCGCCACGGCCGCCGCGGTGAGCAGCGCCACCACGAGCACCAGGACGACCCGCAGCCGCTCCACGTCCACGCCCAGGTGCCGCGCGGGCCTCTCGCCGAGCGCCAGCAGGTCCAGCTTGCGGGCGTAACAAGGCGCGACGAGCAGCCCGGCCGCCGCGCACGGCAGGACGGCGAGCACCTTCGGCCAGGTGGCCTGGGCGAGCGAGCCGAGCTGCCAGAACGTGATCTGCGAGACCTGGGCGTTGTCGGCGAAGAAGATGAACAGGCCGATCAGCGCGCCCGCGAAGGCGTTCACGGCGATGCCGGTGAGGATCAGCGTCACCACCTCGCTGCGGCCGCCCTCACGCGACAGGGCGTACACCAGCAGCACGGTGACGAGACCGGCGACGAACGCGCACACCGTGACGGTCCAGTTGCCGAGGAAGCTCAGGCCGAGCGCGATCGAGGCGACCGCGCCCACGGCCGCGCCGGAGGAGATCCCGATGACGCCCGGCTCGGCCAGCGGATTGCCGAACACGCCCTGCATCAGCGCGCCCGCGCAGCCGAGCGACGCGCCCACGAGCAGCGCGAGCACCACGCGCGGCAGGCGTACGTTCCACAGCACGCTCTCCGCCACCCGGTCGAGCGCGTGCCCGCCGAGGCCGGCGCGGTGCTGGACGGAGGCGAGGACGTCGCCGAGCGGGATGTCGTACGCGCCGAGCCCGGCGGACAGCAGGCACAGCACGGCGAGCGCGGCGGTCAGGGCGGCGGTGAGCAGCGCGGGCGTGCCGCGCCGCCCGCGCCGGGCGGTGCCCTGCTCGCGCGCGGGGGCCGCCGCGGGCGGCTCGGTCACCAGGGTCACTCGGCGTCCCCGTACAGCTGCTCCACGAGGGAGGCGAGGACCCGGTCCGTGCGCGGGCCGTAGTTGAGGAGCACGCCGTCCTCGACGGAGACGACGCGGCGGTCCAGGCCCGCCGGGGTCTCGGCCACGCCCGGGATCTTCACCAGGCCCTCGACGCCGCCGACCGAGTCGAGCCCCTTGGACATCACCAGGATCGCGTCCGGCGCGGCCTTCGCGAGGGCCTCGCTGGTGATGGCCGTGAAGTCCTTCCGCAGGCCCGACTCCTTGCCCGCGTCGAGGGCTCCCGCCGCCTCCAGCAGGGACGAGGCGCCCGAATCGCGGCCGCCGAGCAGATAGACGGAGGCCGAGCCGCGCAGGTAGAGGAAGGCCACGCGCGGCTTCTTGCCCTTGTCCGGCACGGACCGGCGCACCTTGTCGAGCCGTGCTTGCGTCCGGGAGGTGAGGGCCGCGCCCGCCTTCGGCACGCCGAGCGCCCGCGCGACCGCCTCGATGCGCGGGCCGACGTCGTCCAGGCCCTTGGCCGGGTCGAGGACGACGAGCGGGATGCCCGCGTCCCGGATCTGGTCGACGGCCTCCGCGGGGCCCGTCGTGCTCTCGGCGAGGACGACCGTCGGCTTCAGGGAGAGCACGCTCTCGGCCGACACGTCGTGGGCCCGCGTCACCACGGGCAGCTTCCTGGCCTGGTCGAAGGTCGCGGTGATGTCCCGGGCGACGACGTTCCGGCCGAGGCCAAGCGTGAACACGATCTCGTTCAGACCGCCGCTGAGCGGCACGATGCGGCTGGTGTCCTTCACCGTGACCTTCTCGCCGTCGGCGGAGTCCACGGTCACGGGGAGCTTCGGACGGGGTGTGGCCGTGAGCGGCTCGACGCGGTCGGCGTCGGCCGCCTTCGCCTTGACGCCTCCGCCTGATCCGCCGTCACCCGGGGTTCCGCATCCGGCGAGGGTGAGGGCGAGTGCGGCCGCCAAGGTGGCGGCCGTCCGGAGTGAGCGCGGCTTACGCACCGAAGTCCACCGTCCTGTCGTGTGGTTCCCTGATGACGAGATCTTAGTTTAGGTTAGCCTTACCTAACGATCTAGGCCTTGATGGTCGTCGTTCGCCCTGGAGGTGCCCCATGCCGTCGTCCAGACCGTCGCGAGCGCGCCGCGGCCACGGTGGCCGCGCCGCCGTGGTGGCGGTAGCGGCCGGACTCGTCACCGCGCTGCTGCCCGCGGCCGTCGCCCACGCCGAGGAGCGCACCGTGCGCGGCGGCAGGCTCGACTGGGGCATCAAGTCCTCGTTCCAGAGCTATGTCACCGGGCCCATGGCGCACGGCAGTTGGAACCTCCGGGGCGGCGCCGCGACCGTCGGCGGCAGCCAGTTCCGCTTCCACTCGGCCAAGGGGTCCTACGACCCGGCCGACGGAGCCTTCAGCGCCGCCTTCTCGGGCGGGGTGCACTTCACCGGCCACAAGAAGGGCTCCTCGTACCAGCTCGACCTGACGATCGGCCGCCCCACCGTGAAGGTCTCCGGCGGCTCCGGCACGCTCTACGCCGACGTGGTCAGCAAGGCCAAGGGCACCGGGAAGGTCACATCGGCCGCGCAGGTGCCCCTCGCCTCGCTGAACCTGTCGGGCATCGACATGAAGGGCGGCTCGGGCCCGATCGCCCTCACCAACATCCCCGCCACGCTCACCGCCCGGGGCGCGAAGGCCTTCGCCGGGTACTACACGGCGGGCACGCGGCTCGACCCCGTGAGCCTGTCCACGGACCTCGCCGCGACCACCGGCGGCAAGCCGTCCGGCAAACCGTCCGGCAAGCCGTCCGACAAGCCGTCCGACAAGCCGGAGAAGCCCGACGGCAAGGACCGGAAGAAGGACGGGAAGGCGAAGCCCGCCGGGCGCATCGAGGACGCCGCCGTCGACTGGGGCGTGCGCCGCACCTTCCGCGAGTACGTCTCCGGAGCCATCGCCAAGGGCAAGTGGACCCTGTCGGCCGGGGCCCTGGACGGCGGCGCGCTGTTCCGCTTCCCGCGCGGCGAGGGCTCGTACGACGAGAAGAAGCGCACCCTCGACGCGGACTTCACCGGGGCCGTCCGCTTCACCGGCAGGCACGGTCTCGACATCGCCCTGAGCCGGGTCTCGGTCGGCGTCCAGGACGGCGAGGGCACGCTCTACGCCGACGTCGACAGCGGTGACTTCACCAAGAAGAAGGCGCCGCTCGTCACCTTCACCGGTCCCGGCCTCGCGGGACTCGAACCGAAGGACGGCCTCATCACCGTCACCGAGGCGCCCGCGAAGCTCACGGCGGACGGGGCCAGGGCGTTCGGCTCCATGTACAAGGCGGGCACCGCGATGGACCCCGTGTCGCTGGCCGTCGCCGTCGACGGGAAGGCGGACCTGCCCGCGCTGCCGGACCTCGGCACGGCCGCGGCGCCCGAGACCGCGAAGTCCCCGGACGCCGGGCCGAGGACGGAGAAGGCCGCGCGGTCCGCGGACGACACGTCGGACTCCTCGCCCGCCCTGCCGATCACCGTCGGCGCCGTCGCCGCCCTGCTCGTCGCGGCAGCCGTGGCCTTCGGTCTCACCCGCAAGCGGCGCGCGGCCCGCGCGGCCGCCACCGCCGACGACTCCACCGGCACCCCCTGAACCTCCCTTCCCCGCTCTCCCCTCCCTCCATCCCAAGGAGCACACCGACATGGCTGCCCCCCGCCGCCCCATAGTCCGCGCGGCCGCCGTCGCGACGGCCGCAGCGCTCGGCGCGAGCGCGCTCACCCTCCCGGCGTTCGCCGCCGACGAGCCCGCCGCAGGCGCCCCGCAGGCGCCGCCCGTGCACAGCATCGTGGACGGCACCCTGGACTGGGGCCTGAAGCAGTCCTTCCGCGAGTACGTGGTGAACGGCGCGGGCGGGAAGATCACCACCAGCGGCGGCGCCCGACAGGCCCCGCGCAACGGCGTGTTCACCTTCGGCCGCGCCAAGGGCACGTACGACATCGGCGACCACACCCTGAAGGCCGCCTTCAAGGGCGGCGTCCGCTTCACCTCCACCGCGCACCGCTTCGACATCTCCCTCGCGGACGTGAAGGTGCACACCAAGGGCAAGACCGGCGCCATCCGCGCGGACGTCACCCTCAACGGCACCAAGCAGGACGACATCGACCTCGCCACGCTCGACCTCGACGGCATCCAGCCGGGCCACGGCGAGGGCGGCGCGATGACGTACAAGGACATCCCGGCGAAACTGACGGCCAAGGGCGCCGAAGCCTTCGACGGCATGTACCGCGAGGGCGAGGTGCTCGACCCGGCCACCCTCACGGTGAAGCCCGCCGCGCCCGACCCCGGCCCGAAGCCGACCCCGTCGACCCCCACGAAGCCGAAGCCGACCCCGACCGCCCCGACGAAGCCCGGGCCCAGGCCGACCCCGGCCCCCGCCAAGCCGAAGAAGGTCGTCGGCGGCAAGATGTCGTGGGGCGTGAAGGAGAGCTTCCGCCGCTACATCTCCGCCGGCGGCAAGGTGACGACGGCCGGCGGCGCCAAGAAGACCGCGAGCGGCTACGACTTCCCGCACGCCAAGGCCAAGTGGAGCGCGAGCGCCAGGACGGTGGACGCCTCCTTCGGCGGCAGCGTGCGGTTCCGGTACAAGGCGCACGGCATCGACATGACGTTCAGCGACCTCAGGGTCAAGGCCAGCGGCAAGAAGGGCACGCTCTACACCGACGTGAAGGCGCAGGGCCGCACGAGGGACAACGTGAAGTTCGCGACGCTCGACCTGTCCCGCGTCTCGTACGCCGCCAAGAACGACGTGGTGCTCCTCAGCAAGGTCCCCGCGAAGTTCACGGCGGCGGGCGCGCGGCAGTTCGCCAACGGCACCGTGGGCTCCATCTACAAGCCGGGCGACCCGATCGACCCGGTGACCGTCGTGCTCACCCTGTCCGAGCGGGCGGCCGTCCCGCCCGCCCCGGCCTCCACCGGTGAGTCCTCCACGGGCCCCTCGGGCTCCGGAGCGTCCGGCATGGGCGGCGACACCGGGCCCGCCGGGTCCGTGGGCGGCGGTGGCTCCGTCGGCGGGGACACCGGGGCCCTCGCGGAGACCGGCTCCGGCACCCCGTCGGGCGCGCTGCTCGGGATCACGGGCGCGGTGGTCGCGGCCGGCGCGGGCGCCGTGTACGCGGCGCGGCGGCACCACCCCGGCCACGGCGCGCGGGCGTGACGCCACCGGCGTGACCCGGGCCGGGGTGTGACGACCCCAACTCCTCGTCCGGCGCCGCACGCACGTGCGGCGCCGGATGCTTGAATGCCCAAGTGACCGAAGAACAGGGGCCGGGCGCACCCGGTGGGACCGACGTGCACGCCGGGGTCGACGTCCTGCGGGTCTTCTGCGACCCCGGGGGCCGGCACGGCAACGAGCTGGGCGTCGTCAGGAACGGCGGCCGCGTGCCCACGCGCGAGGCGCGGCAGGCACTCGCCGGGAAACTCGGCTTCAGCGAGACGGTGTTCGTCGACGACCCCGAGCGCGGGCACATCGACATCTACACGCCCACCACGCGCCTGCCCTTCGCCGGACACCCCTGCCTGGGCGCCGCCTGGCTCCTCGACGTGCCCGAACTGGTCACGTCCGCCGGAGTCGTCGAGGCGCGGCAGGACGGGGAGTTCACCTGGATCGCGGCTCGGGCCGCATGGGCGCCGCCGCGGACGCTGCGGGCGTACGGTTCGGCGGCCGAGGTCGAGGCGCTCGCGGTGCCGCCCGCCGGGGAGTGGATCTACGCCTGGGCGTGGGAGGACGAGGCCGCGGGGCGGGTGCGGGCGCGGGGCTTCCCCGGGCGGAACGACGGCATCCGCGAGGACGAGGCCACCGGCGCTGCGGCCCTCCTCCTCACCCACCAGCTGGGCCGGGCCCTCAACATCACGCAAGGGCGCGGCTCTCAGATCATCACGGCGCCGGGGCCCGGAGACCTCATCGAGGTGGGCGGCCGGGTGGCGCTGCCGTCGCACGCCACCTGGGGGCCCTGAGCCGAGCGGGTCCTAGGCCGCGTGCGGGAACTCCCCGCCCAGGTCCCGGAACAGGGCCGTGTTCAGGGCGAAGGCCCGCTTGCATTCGTCGACGATCCGGTGCCGCTCCAGTTCGTCGGGCACGGTGACCTCGATCCGGTCGAGCAGCTCGCGGTAACTCCGCTTGAACGCGGCCGGGTTGGGGATCCCCTCGAAGACGTAGAACCGCACGCCGTCGCCCTTGCGGGCGAACCCCCAGGCCTTCTCCGCCCGGCCCCGGATGATCTGCCCGCCGGAGAGGTCGCCGAGGTAGCGGGTGTAGTGGTGGGCCACGTACCCGCCCGGCCACGTCCGCGCGCACTCCTCGATCCGCGCCGCGTACGCGGCCGTCGCGGGCAGCGCGCTCGCCCGCTCGCGCCAGCCGGGGCCCCGCAGGTGGGCGAGGTCCCGCTCCAGCTCGGCGACGCGCTCCAGCTCGGCCTTGAGGAAGGGCCCGGCGACGGGGTCCTCGCGCAGGGCCTCGACCCCGTCCTCCAGGGCGCGGTAGACGAACCACAGCTGTTCCGTGTAGCGCGCGTACGCGTCGACGCCGAGGCGGCCGCCGAGGAGGTCGCCCATGAACGTCGAGGTCTCCGCCTCCGTGTGCTGTTCGTGGGACGCGGTGCGGATGAGCGTCGAGAACGAGAGCGGTGCGGTGGGCTGAGGGATCGCCGAGTCCATGCGGGACCTCCGGATGCCGAGAAGGGCGGGAAACCAGTGTGGCAAGGACCGATCATCCAAGTTAGGCTTACCTAAGTCAACTGGTTCCCGACGCCCTGTCGGTAAAAACGTTACGCGCCGCTCCGGCTCACGGCAGAGCGAGGAACTACGGCAGGGTGAGGATCTCCGCCCCGGTGTCCGTCACCACCAGCGTGTGCTCGAACTGCGCGGTGCGCTTGCGGTCCTTGGTCACGACCGTCCAGCCGTCGTCCCACATGTCGTACTCGTGCGTCCCGAGGGTCAGCATCGGCTCGATCGTGAACGTCATGCCGGGCTGGATGACCGTGGTCGCGTGCGGGCTGTCGTAGTGCGGGACGATCAGGCCGGAGTGGAACGACGTGTTGATGCCGTGGCCGGTGAAGTCCCGGACCACGCCGTAGCCGAAGCGCTTGGCGTACGACTCGATGACACGGCCGATGATGTTGATCTGCCGGCCGGGCCTGACGGCCTTGATGGCGCGGTTCAGGGACTCACGGGTGCGCTCGACCAGGAGCCTCGACTCCTCGTCCACGTCGCCCACCAGGTACGTCGCGTTGTTGTCGCCGTGTACGCCGCCGATGTACGCGGTGACGTCGAGGTTCACGATGTCGCCGTCGCGCAGGACGGTGGAGTCCGGGATGCCGTGGCAGATGACCTCGTTGACCGACGCGCACAGCGACTTCGGGAAGCCGCGGTAGCCGAGCGTCGAGGGGTACGCGCCGTGGTCGCACATGTACGCGTGCGCGATGCGGTCCAGCTCGTCGGTGGTCACGCCCGGCGCGATGGCCTTGGCGGCCTCCTCCATCGCGCGCGCGGCGATGCGGCCCGCCGTGCGCATCAGCTCGACGGTCTCCGGGGTCTGCACCTCCGGCCCGGTGTACGGCGTCGGTGCGGGTTTGCCGACGTACTCCGGGCGCCTGATGTTCCCGGGCACGGAACGGGTGGGAGACAGCTCCCCTGGTACGAGCAGTGACTGGCCAGACATGCCAGCGAGTCTAACGAGCGTGGATGGGGCAGCATGGCGGGAGAGGACGCGGGAGACGGGAGCCGGTCATGGCGCTGTTCAAGAAGCGGACCTCCGGGAAACCGGGGGAGTGGTACTTCTGCCTGGAGCACAAGACGGTCGAGGAGGGTCCGGACTGTCCCGGCAAGGACCGGTTCGGGCCCTATGCCTCTCGGGAGGAGGCCGTCCACGCGATGCGGACTGCGTCCGAGCGGAACCTGGAATGGGACACCGACCCTCGCTGGCACGACACCCCCGACCCGGACCACCCCACCCCCTGACGGGCCCCGCCCTCCCGCTGCGCGGGGCTTCCCCGGCGTTGCCGGGTGTGGCCCCGGCGCGGGGCGCTTGCGGGTGGTGCCCTCCCGGACTGCCGTTCCAGGTGGGGGCGGGTGGGTGGGACTGGCCCGGTCGCGCGCAGCGCGGCATCGCCGCAGGGCGGGACCGGTGGGCACAGTCCTGGGCGCCGAGCAACCGTTGCGGCAAGGGCAGGGCCCCGCACGGCCAAGGCTAAGCGGCAGCGGTGGTGCGGCGGCGAGTGGCGTCCTTGTCGGTGCGGGAGTCGTAGGAGAGCAAGGACGGCAGCACCGCGCACAGCGCGGCCACCGCGCCCACGCAGACGAGGCCCCCGGACCAGATGGCGGGCCGCGTCCCGGTCCACCCGGCCGCCGCCCCGGCCCGCACCTGCCCGAGCTGCGGCCCGACGCTGTAGGAGAGGACCTCGATCCCGGCGAGCCGCCCCCGCAGCTCGTCGGGGATGGTCTGGTTCCAGATGGTGCTGCGGGCGAGCCCGCTGAGCATGTCACCCGCCCCGGCGAGCGCGAGGGCGCCCAGGACGAGCCACACGTTCGACAGGAGCCCCGCCGCCGTGACGGCGAGCCCCCACCCGGCGGCCCCGCACACCACGAGCACCCCGTGCCGCCGCACCCGTGACGTCCACCCACTGGTGAGGCTGAGCAGCAGCGACCCCACGGCCCCCGCGGCGTACATCAGGCCGAGCGACCACTCCGCGTCCAGGTCGTCCGCGAGGAACGGGAAGATCGTGTTGGGGAAGGCGAAGACCATGGCCGCCCCGTCGATGGCGTAGGTGCCGAGGAGCACAGGGCGCGACCACGCGTACCGCGCCCCCTCCGCGAGCCCCCGCAGCGACGGCTTCGGCGCGCCGTGCGCGGCGGGCGCGGGCGAGAGCCGGGTGCACAGCGCCACGGAGGCGGCGAAGCCGGCGACGGTGACGGCGTACGCGCTGGCGTGCCCGGCGTAGGCCACGACCACGCCCGCGAGGGCGGGCCCGGCGATGGCGCCGACGTTCCAGCGCAGCGAGTTGAGCGCGGCGGCGGCCGTGAGCTGGTCGTGCGGCACGATCCGGGCGAGGAGCGAGTCGAGGGCGGGCCGCTGGAGCCCGGCGAGCCCGGAGACCCCGGCCGCCACCAGGTACAGGGGCCACAGGAGCGGCTGCGGCAGCAGCGCGTTGACGAACAGGACGAGGGCGAGCAGACCGAGCGCGGCCTCCGTCAGGAGGATCACCTTGCGCCGGTCCACCGCGTCGGCGAGCGCCCCGCCGTACAGGCCGCAGACGATCAGCGGCACCAGCTCGACCGCGCCCATCGCGCCGACCGCGAGCGGCGAGTCGGTGAGGTCCTTGATCTGGAGGGGCAGGGCGATCAGCGCCATGAAGCTGCCGAAGTAGGTGACCAGGCCCTGGACCCAGAGGAGGCGGAAGTCCGGGCTGGAGCGCCAGGGGGAGAGGTCGGGCAGTATCGCGGCGATTCGTTTCACAAGGGGTCATGGTCAGCGGCGCGCATGTCGGCGCGCAAACGATTTCCCGGGTCCCCGGCGCCGCGGCCCGGGCCGCCCCTCACCACCGCGTCGGCGGTGGCGCCGTCAGCTGGTCCGCGAGCCGGGAGAGCCGGTCGCGCACACGGCGCCGCCCCCGCGGCGCGGGCAGGCTGTTCTCGCCCGTCGCCGCGCTCACCAGGTGCTGGACCGTGTCCAGGTCGAGGTCACCGGCGCGCGGCACGGTGAGCGCCTCATGCGCGAGCGCCCCGAGTTCGTCGCCCGCGCCCGTGTCCGCGCCGAGCGCGAAGACCGTGGCGCCCGCGCGCCGCGCGTCATGGACGCGGGAGAGCAGCCCCGGCGCGGGCGTGCCGGGCGCGACCACGAGCAGCGTCTCGCCGCGCCGGGCCGCCGCCACGCGGCCGAGCCCCACCGACAGGTGCGCGGGCGCCCCCGCCCGCGGCCGGTGCCGCACGAGCGTGGGCGTCAGCTCGGGCGTGCCGGACCAGGCGGCCTCGTCCGTGAGGTGCGCGGCCAGGTGCCACGGCTCGTACTCGTGCGTGCCCACCAGGAGCAGGCCCCCGCCGTGGGGCACCACGCCGGCGCGCAGCGCCCCGGCGAAGCGGCGCGTGGCGTCCGGCCATTCGGTGCCGTTCAGAACTTCGCGCAGCAGCGCGACCCGTACCGCGTCCATGGAGGCGCATACTGCCTCAACAAGTCATTCGTACAGCCGGAGTTCACCACGAATTCCCCCGAGGTGGGGAAGGGGCGGGGATGGCAGTGGAGACAGATGAGGTGTCCGTCCCGTTCCGGGCGGGCCGCGAAGGGTACGCCAGCTTCCGCATCCCGGCGGTCGTCGTCACGCACGACGGCTCCGTCCTGGCCTTCTGCGAGGGCCGCGTCGGGTCGCAGGAGGACTTCGGGAACATCGACGTCGTACTGAAGAGGTCCACCGACGGCGGTCGCACCTGGGGCCCGCTCCAGGTCGTCGGCGCCAACGGCACCGACCTGGCGGGGAATCCGGCACCCGTCGTCCTCGACACCGGGCGGATCCTGCTCGTCCAGGTCAGGAACGCGGCCGAGGCCACCGAGGACGCCATCCGGCGCGGCCGGGTCACCGCGGCGGACGGCCGCAGGGTCTGGGTGCAGCACAGCGACGACGACGGGCTCACCTGGTCGACGCCCCGGGAGATCACCAAACAGGTGAAGCGGGCCGACTGGCGCTGGTACGCGACCACGCCGGGCCACGCGATCCAGCTCGGCGGCGGCCGGATCGTGGTGCCCGCCAACCACTCGCTGCCCCCCACCGGCACGGACAACGGCACCGAGGGGCGGTACAACGGCGGCCACTGCCTGCTGAGCGACAACCTCGGCCAGACCTGGCGCATCGGCTACGTCGACGACAACACCAACGGCTACATCAACGTCAACGAGACCACCGCCGCCGAACTCCCCGACGGCCGCGTCTACTTCAACACCCGCAACGACTCGCCGGCCCCCGGCAACCGCGCCGACGCCCACTCCGAGGACGGCGGCAGGAGCCTGGTCAAGCCGTTCCGGCCGCAGTCCTGTCTGACCGGCCCGGTGGTCGAGTGCAGCGTGCTCCAGGTGCGCGACCCCGACGTGCTGCTCTTCTCCGGCCCCGCCGACCCCGGCTTCCGCGCGCGGATGAGCATCCGCAGGAGCGACGACGACGGCACCACCTGGCGGCGCGTCCACACCGTCGACGGGCTGCCCGCCGCCTACTCCGACCTCGTACGCGTCGACGAGGACACCGTCGGACTCCTGTACGAGACCGGTGACTTCAGCGCGTACGAGACGATCACCTTCCGGCGGGTGCCGCTCGACCGGCTCACCTGACCGCGGCCGCGGAAGGCGCGGACGTAGGGTCTGACCATGACTTCCACGGAAAGTGTGCAGAAGGCGCCCGCCAAGGATCCCTGGGACCTGCCCGACGTGTCCGGGCTCGTCGTCGGGGTCCTCGGCGGCACCGGTGACCAGGGGCGCGGCCTCGCCTACCGCCTCGCCCGCGCCGGGCAGAAGGTGATCATCGGCTCCCGCGCGGCCGAGCGCGCCGAGGCCGCCGCCGCGGACCTCGGCCTCGGCGTCGAGGGCGCCGACAACGCCGAGTGCGCGCGGCGCAGCGACATCGTGATCGTCGCCGTGCCGTGGGACGGCCACGCCAAGACCCTCGAAGCGCTGCGCGAACCGCTCGCGGGCAAGCTCGTGATCGACTGCGTGAACCCGCTCGGCTTCGACAAGAAGGGCGCGTACGCCCTCAAGCCCGAGGAGGGCAGCGCCGCCGAGCAGGCCGCCGCGCTGCTCCCCGATTCGCGGGTGACGGCCGCCTTCCACCACCTGTCGGCCGTGCTGCTCCAGGACGCCTCGATCGAGGAGGTCGACACGGACGTGATGGTGCTCGGCGAGAGCCGCGCCGACACCGACCAGGTGCAGGCGCTCGCCGCCCGCATCCCCGGCATGCGCGGTGTCTTCGCCGGGCGGCTGCGGAACGCCCACCAGGTGGAGTCCCTCGTCGCCAACCTGATCTCCGTCAACCGGCGCTACAAGGCGCACGCGGGGCTCCGGGTCACCGACGTCTAGGCCTGTGCCCCGGCGCGCGGGGCATGGGGGACACTGGTGCGGTACGTCCGTCCGGAATGCCGCGTTGCTGTGATCAGGAGCCGAACCCCATGCCCCGCCTAGCGCTGTACACCCTCGTCGTCTGCGTCCTGGCCGTCGCCGCCGCGGTGGTCTCCTTCGCCCAGGGCAGCCTGCTCGGCATCGTGTGGGTGTTGCTCGCGGGCCTGTCGTCCAACATGACCTGGTACTACGTCCGCCGCGCCAAGCTGGAGCGGCAGGCGCGCGAGGCCGCCGCCGCTAGCCGGTGATCTCGGGGATGTCGGGGGTGCCCTGCCAGAAGCGGTAGAGGCGCTGGCCCCAGTAGGTGTCCCACTCCTCCACGCCGAGGCCGCGCAGGATCGCGTCCACGGCGTCGAAGAAGGCGTGGTTGACCTCCGGGATCCACAGGATGCCGAACACCGCGAGCAGGCCGAACGGCGCGAACGGTTCCACCTGGCGGCGGACCGAGTGCGACAGCCACGGCTCGATGACGCCGTAGCCGTCCAGGCCCGGGATCGGCAGGAAGTTCAGGATCGCCGCCGTCACCTGGAGCAGGGCGAGGAACGCGAGCGCGTAGCGGAACGTGTCCGGGACGCCGTCGAGCGCGTCCAGCCAGAACGGGGCCGTGCACACGATCGCGAACAGCACGTTCGTCAGCGGGCCCGCCGCCGAGATCAGGCTGTGCCGCCAGCGGCCCCTGATCCGCCCGCGCTCGATGAACACGGCGCCGCCCGGCAGGCCGATGCCGCCCATGATCACGAAGAGGACGGGCAGCACGATGCTGAGCAGCGCGTGCGTGTATTTCAGCGGGTTCAGGGTCAGATAGCCCTTCGCCCCGACGGAGACGTCACCGCCGTGCAGGGCGGTGCGCGCGTGCGCGTACTCGTGCAGGCACAGGGAGACAACCCAGGCCGACGTCACGAACAGGAAGACGGCGAAGCCGGGGTTGTCCGCGAAGCCGGTCCAGGCGGCCCAGCCGCTGACCGCGGTGACGGCCGCGATGCCGAGGAAGACGGGGCTGACCCGGCGGTCGCCGTGGGAGTGGCCGGTCATGGTGCGGGGCTCCTGGGGTTCGTGCGGTCGCCGCACGCCCGAAGCGGGCGCGCGGCAGGCGCGGCCTGGCGCGGCGTGCCCGACCGTACAGCAGGAGTACGTGAACGTCCGGCGACGGCCGGGTGGTTCCTCGGGCCCCGCGGAGCCCGGCCCCGGGCCCGGGGAGCGAACGGCGACAATGGGGGCGTGCGATATCGCGTTCTAGGCGTCACCCGGGCCCTGCGCCCCGACGGCACCCTCGCCGCCGTCGGAGGTGCCCGACTGCGTGCCCTGCTCGCGGCGCTCGCGCTGCGGCCGGGGCGGACCGTCCCGGTGGCCGTCCTGGTCGACGAGGTGTGGGGCGACCAGACCCCGGCCGACGCGGCCGGGGCGCTGCAAGCGCTGGTGGGCCGGCTGCGCCGGGCGCTCGGGGCGGCGGCCGTCGCCTCGGTGGAGGGCGGCTACCAGCTGCGGGCGGCGCCGGACGACGTGGACGCGCACCGCTTCGAGCGCCTCGTCGGCGAGGGCACGCGCGCCCTCGCCGACGGCGACCCGGCCAAGGCGGCCGTCGTCCTCGACGACGCGCTCGCCCTCTGGCACGGGGAGGCCTTCGCCGACCTGCCGGACCACGCCGCGCCCGCGTCCCGCTGGGCGGCCCGGCACCTGGAGGCCCGGCGCGCCCGCCTCGCCGCGGCCGTCGCCCTCGGGCAGGCCGAGGGCGCCCTGCCCGAGATCACCGCCCTGTGCGACACGCACCCGCTGGACGAGCCGCTCCAGGCGCTGCGCCTGCGCGCCCTGCGCGCGGCGGGCCGCGGCGCGGAGGCCCTCGCCGCGTACGACGACGTCCGCCGCGTCCTCGCGGACCGCCTCGGCACCGACCCGGGGCCCGAACTGCGCGTGCTGCACGAGGAGTTGCTGCGCCCCGGCCCGGCGGGGGACGACACCGGTCCCGCCGCCACCGTCCCGGACCCGCCCGCGGGCGAGCGCGCGCGGGCCGCGCCCGGCAACCTCCGCGCCCGGCTCACCTCCTTCGTCGGCCGCGCGGACGACATCGGCGCCATCCGGGAGGACCTGGGCCGCGCCCGGCTCGTCACCCTGGTCGGGCCGGGCGGGGCGGGCAAGACCCGGCTCTCCCAGGAGGCCGCCGAGGGGATCGACGCGCCGGACGGCGTGTGGCTCGCCGAACTCGCGCCCCTGGACGACCCCGAGGGCGTACCGGAGGCCGTGCTCACCGCGCTCGGCGCCCGCGAGACCGTGCTGCGCAGCGCGGGCGCGGGAGAGCTGCGCGCGGCGGCGGAGCGGCTCGGCGACGACCCGGTCCTCAGGCTCACCGAGTACTGCGCGCCCCGCCGGATGCTGCTCATCCTCGACAACTGCGAGCACGTGGTGGACGCCGCCGCCCACCTCGCGGAGCGGCTCCTCGCGGCCTGCCCGGGCCTGACCGTCCTCGCCACCAGCCGCGAACCCCTCGGCGTCCCCGGCGAGGCGCTTCGCCCCGTCGGCCCGCTGCCGGGGCCCTTCGCGCTGCGTCTGCTGGCCGACCGGGGGCAGGCGGCACGGCCGGGCTTCCGGGTGACGGACGACCCGGAGGCCGCCGCCGAGATCTGCGCGCGGCTCGACGGGCTCCCGCTGGCCATCGAGCTGGCCGCGGCCCGGCTGCGGATGCTCACCCCGCGCCAGATAGCCGACCGTCTCGACGACCGCTTCCGCCTCCTGACGAACGGGGCCCGCACCGTCCTGCCCCGCCAGCAGACCCTGCGCGCCGTCGTCGACTGGTCCTGGGACCTCCTCGACCGCGCCGAGCGGGCCGTCCTGCGCCGCCTCGCGGTGTGCGCGGGCGGCTGCGACCTGGCCGCCGCGGAGGCGGTGTGCGCCGCCCCCGGCCTCGCGGACGTCGAGGTCGACCCGCGCGACGTGCCCGACCTGCTCGGCTCGCTCGTCGACAAGTCCCTGGTCGTCGCCGCCCCTTCGGCCGTCGGCGGCGGGATGCGCTACCGGCTCCTCGAAACCGTCCACGAGTACGCCGCCGAGCGGCTCGACGAGTCGGGGGAGCGGGTCGCGACCGAGCGCGCGCACCTCACGTACTTCCGCGAGCTGGCCCGGCGCGCCGAGCCCGAGCTGCGTGGCCACGGCCAGCGCGCGGCCGTCTCGCTCCTGGAGAACGAGTACGAGAACGTGCGCACCGCGCTGCGCCGCGCCGTCGCCGCCCGCGAGGAACACGAGGCCCTGTGCCTGGTGCACTCCCTGTCGTGGTTCTGGCTGATGCGGAACCTGCGCGCCGAGGCCAGGCACTGGTCCCGCGAGGTGATGGCGCTCGGGCCCGACCCGTTCGCGTCGCCCGTCGCGCCGGTGGAGCCGCTGCACGAGCGCTGCACGGACATGCCGCCGCCGATGCGGCCCGAGGTCCTCCAGGAGGCCCGGCGCGGCGTGCACCTGGTGCACATGTCCTGCATGGACATGGACCCGGACACCTGGCAGACCCCGCGGGCCGAGGAGAAGCTGCGCGCCATCCGCGACGCCTACCGGCCGGGCCTGCCGCAGACCTGCCGGAACCCCGGAAGCCTGTGGTTCTACGCGGTCCTGCTCGGCGGCGACGTCGGCCGGATCCGGGAGATCGTCGACACCACCGTCGCCGCCTGCCGCGACTTCGGCTACACCTGGGAGCTGGCCGGGGCCCTCCAGTGGCGCGCCAACCTCCTGGCCAACCGCGTCGACTGGGCGGGCGACGCCTGGCGCGACGCCGACGAGGCCCTGGAGATCTTCACCCGGCTCGGCGACACCTGGGGCATGGCCGAGGCGCTGTCCTCGCGCGCCGAGGCCCATGAGCGGCGCGGCGCCTTCCGGCTCGCCGCCGAGGACTTCGCGGCCGCCATGGCCCACGCCGAGCAGCTGGGCGCCAAGGCCCAGGTCTCCCTCCTGACGGCCCGGCTCGGCGCGGTCCACGTGGAGCTGGGCGAGAGCGAGCGCGGCGAGCGGCTGCTGCGCACCGTCGTGGCCGAGGGCGCGGGACGCCTGGACGGGGCGCTGCCCGCCGCCCGGATCTTCCTCGTCGGGCTGCTCGGCCTGGACGGCCGGGTCCGTGAGGCGCGGGAACAGCTGGTGCTGCTGCGCAAGGAGTTCAAGGCCGTCGGCTTCGCCGTGTTCGACGGCACGGTGCTCGCCGTCACCGCCTGGCTCGACACCGTCGAAGGCCACTACGAGAGCGTGCTCGAGGGCGCCCGCTCGATCCTGGAGAAGGCCTCCGACCCGCTGTCGCTGATCGTGGCCCCGCAGCTGCTCGCCGTCCACCTGGGGACCGTGGCCCGGGCCCTTGCCCACAGCGACCCTGGCCGCGCGGCCGCCGCCGCGCGCCTGATCGGGGTGGCCGACGGACGCCTTCCGCCGGGCCATGTGCGGACCGTCTTCGAGCGGGAGGTCCGCGAGGCCGCGGAGGCCGCCGCCCGCGCGGCCCTGAGCGACGAGGCCTACGCCGCCGCGTACGCCGAGGGCGACGGCCTCGGCTGGGAGGAGGCCGTCGCCGCGGCGGGGCTGTGACGCCCCCGCCGGGCGCGGGCCTTCGGCGTCACGTCTTCGTACGGAACTTGTGGATCGCGATCGGAGCCATGACCGCCGTCAGGGCCACCGACCAGATCAGCGTCACCCAGATGTCGTGGGCCACCGGCAGGCCGCCGTTCATCAGGCCGCGCGCGGCGTCCGCGAGGGACGACAGCGGGTTGTAGTCCGTGAACGCCTGGAGCCAGCCGGGCATGGAGTCGGTCGGCGCGAAGATCGACGAGCCGAACTGCAACGGCAGCAGCACCAGGAACCCCATTCCCTGAATGGCCTGGGCGCTCTTCATGACCACGCCCATGGTGAGGAAGATCCACATCAGGCCGATGCCGAAGACCATGGCGAGGCCGACGGCCGCGAACAGGCCGGGCACGCTCTCCACCGAGAAGCCGATGCACAGGGCGACGACGAACAGGATCACGGTGGCGACCAGCATGCGCATCAGCTCGACCACGATCTTGGCGATCATGACCGAGGAGCGGCCGATCGGCAGGGACCGGAAGCGGTCCATCACGCCGGTCTGGAAGTCCTGGTTGAAGCCGGTGCCCACGCCCATGGCCATGTTCATCCCCATCATGGCCATCAGGCCGGGGACCACGTACTGGATGTACTCCTCGCGGCCGCCGCCGAGCGCCTGGCCGACCGAGCCGCCGAAGACGTACACGAACAGGAGCGTGAAGACGATCGGCATCAGGACGGCGTCGAACATCGACTCCACGTCCTGCTTGATCCACAGCAGGTTGCGGCGCACCAGGGCGCCGGTGTGCCGCGCGAACGCGCGCGGGCCGATGCGGGTGTCGGCCTGGTCCGTGAGCGGAACGGCCTGACTCGGGGGCGCGGGGGGCGCCTTGACTGCGGTCGCGCTCATGCGGCGACCTCCTCGTACTCGGTGGTCGCGGCGTCCTCCGTGAGGCCGGCCTTGTGGCCGGTCAGGGACAGGAACACCTCGTCCAGGCTGGGCAGTTCGGTGGCGATGTCGGCGAGCGTGATGCCGCGCGCGGTGAGCACGCCGACGACCGCCGTGAGCTGCTCGTCGCTGAGGATCGGCACGAGGACCGTGCCGTTCTCCGCGTCCACGGTCGAGCTGGCGAGGCCGGTCAGGCCCGCCTCGTCGAGCGCGTCGGCCGTCGGACGCAGTTGCCGCGGGTCGGCCGGGCGGATCCGCAGGGTGCGCCCGCCGACCTTCGCCTTCAGCTCGCCGATGCTGCCGCCCGCCACGACGCGGCCGCGGTCGATGACCGTCAGCTCGCCGGCGAGCTGCTCGGCCTCCTCCATGTACTGGGTGGTCAGGAGCACGGTCACGCCGTCCTCGCGGACCATGCGCCGGACCTCGTCCCACACCTCGTTACGCGTGCGCGGGTCGAGGCCGGTGGTGGGCTCGTCCAGATACAGCACGGCCGGGCTGCCGATCATCGACGCCGCGAGGTCGAGACGGCGGCGCATGCCTCCGGAGTACGTCCGCACCGGGCGCTTGGCGGCCTCCGTGAGCGAGAAGCGCTCCAGGAGGGAGTGGGACCGCGCGCGGGACTCCTTGCGGGGCAGGTCGAGCAGGCGACCGATCATGTACAGGTTGTCGTAGCCCGAGAGCTTCTCGTCCACCGACGCGTACTGGCCGGTGAGGCCGATGACGCGGCGCAGCTGGCGCGGCTGGCGCAGCACGTCGTACCCGGCGACGACGGCGCTGCCGGAGTCGGGGGCGATCAGGGTGGAGAGGCAGCGGACGAGCGTGGTCTTGCCGGCGCCGTTCGGCCCCAGGACGCCGAGGACCGTGCCCTCGCGGACGTCCAGGTCGACGCCGTCCAGCGCCTTGGTCTCGCCGTAGTGCTTGACCAGCCCCCGTACCGAGACGGCACTCACTTCGCCGCTCGCTCCCCGTCGGGGGTTGTTCTCGATGCGTGTCATGCCCTACATGAGAGCAGCCGCCACCGACAACCCACCGACAGATTTCCTACAGGCGGACGACAGCGGCACCGACGGCCGCCGACAGCCGCCGACGGGCGGTGCCGGAGCGTGAGCGAGCGGGGACGGACGGCCAGGGCGAAGGGGGCGAAGCGCTGGAAAGCGCCCGTTCCGCCGGGCCCGGCAGCCCGCCGACGGGGGACGGTCGGCGGGCTGCCGTCAGTGCCACAGTGGCTCGAAAGAAGCGCTGTCCGGGCGCCTCTCGTCCGGTACCAGGGGTCCGGGGCTAGTGGACGGAGTGCTCCGCGGCCGGGAACGCCCCGCCGACCACGTCCTCGGCGAACGCCTTCGCGGCGTCGCCCATCACCCCGCGCAGATCGGCGTACTGCTTCACGAAACGCGGCATCTTCCCGCCGGTCAGGCCCAGCATGTCCGTCCACACCAGGACCTGGGCGTCGCAGTCGACGCCCGCGCCGATGCCGACGGTCGGGATGTGCAGCGAGCGCGTGACCTCGGCGGCGAGGTCGGCCGGTACGAGTTCGAGCACCACCGCGAAGGCGCCCGCCGCCTCGGCGGCCTTGGCGTCGCGCACCAGCTGGTGGGCCGCTTCCTCGCTGCGGCCCTGGACCCGGTAGCCCATGGTGTGCACGGACTGCGGGGTGAGGCCCAGGTGGGACATGACGGGGATGCCGGACCGCACGAGCAGCTCGGTCTGGGCGAGCGAGCGCTCGCCGCCCTCCAGCTTGACCGCGCCGACGCCCGCCTCCTTGACCAGGCGGGTCGCGGACCTGAGGGCCTGGACCGGCCCTTCCTGGTACGAGCCGAACGGCAGGTCGGCGACGATCAGGGCGCGGCTCGTGCCCCGTACGACGGCCGCGGAGAGCATGGCGATCTCGTCGAGGGTGACGGGCACGGTGGTCTCGTACCCCAGGTGGCAGTTGCCCGCCGAGTCCCCGACGAGCATGACCGGGATCCCGGCCTCGTCGAAGACGGACGCGGTCATCGCGTCGTACGCGGTGAGCATGGGCCACTTCTCGCCGCGCTCCTTGGCGGCGGTGATGTCGCGGACCGTGATGCGGCGTGTGCCCTTGCCGCCGTACAGCGCCTTGCTGCTGTCGGTCTTCTGCCCCTTCTGGGCAGGGCTCTGGGCAGCCGAAAGCTGCGTCATCGCAACGGCTCCTTCTGTGTCTCGAGGCGCCCTGACGGCGTCCCCGGATCACGTCCATGGTGGCATCGCGTGCCGCTCGGGCGCTAGAGGGGTTCTTTTCAGCCGTTTCCGGGGCGCGTGCGGACGCGCGTGTTCCTGGGTGTCCGTCCGGGAAAGGCCTGGCAAAGGCTTTCCAATACGAGACGGTCTCGTATCGAAATGAGGTTAAGGTCGACCGCATGACCACACCTGCCGTCCCCGGCACCCCCCGGATTCCAGAGGCCGTCCACCGGCGCCGCTGGGCGATCCTCGGCGTCCTGATGCTCAGCCTGCTGATCGTCGTCCTGGACAACTCCATCCTGAACGTCGCGATCAAGACCATCTCCACACCCGAACCCACCGGACTCGGCGCCACCCAGGGCGAGCTGGAGTGGGCCATCAACTCCTACACGCTCGTCTTCGCCGGCCTGCTCTTCACCGCGGGCCTGCTCGGTGACCGCGTCGGCCGCAAGAAGGTGCTGCTCGGCGGGCTCGTGGTGTTCGGCATCGGCTCCGCGCTCGCCGCCCAGTCCGGCTCGCCCGCCGAGCTGATCGCCTTCCGCGGCGTGATGGGCCTCGGCGCCGCCTTCGTGATGCCCGCCACGCTCGCCGTCCTCATGCACGTCTTCGAGCGCGAGGAGCAGCCCAAGGCCATCGGCATCTGGGCGGCCGGCGTCGGCCTCGCCGTCGCCATCGGCCCCATCACCGGCGGCGTCCTGCTCGACCACTTCTGGTGGGGCTCCGTCTTCCTCATCAACGTGCCGATCGTGATCGTCGCGGTGATCCTCATGGTCGTCCTCGTACCGGACTCCAGGGACCCCAAGCCCGGCCGCATCGACCTGGTCGGCGTCGGCCTGTCCGTCATCGGCCTCGTGCTGCTCGTCTACGGCATCATCAAGGGCGGCCAGCTGGCCGACTTCACCGACCCGGCCGTGCTCGCGACCGTCCTCGGCGGACTCGCGGTGCTCGTCGGCTTCGTCTGGTACGAGAAGCGCGCGGAGCATCCGTCCATCGACATCTCGTACTTCAAGAACCGCGTCTTCTCGGCGGCGATCACCGCGATCGCGCTCGTCTTCTTCGCGCTGATGGGCGTCACGTTCTTCTCGGTCTTCTACACGCAGAGCGTGCGCGGCTACACGCCGCTCCAGACCGGTCTGCTGATGCTGCCGCTCGCCGCCGCGCAGCTGATCTTCGCGCCGCGGGCGCGGCTCGTCGTCGACCGGTTCGGGGTGCGGGCGACCTGCGTGGGCGGGCTCTCCGTCATCGCCGCGACCCTCGCCGCGTTCACGATCTTCGACGCGGACACGCCGATCTGGGTCCTGGAGGTCGTCTTCTTCCTCATGGGCACCGGAATGGCGCACATCATGACGCCCACCAGCGTCGTCATCATGCAGGCGCTGCCGCGCGAGAAGGCGGGCTCGGCGTCCGCGCTCAGCAACACCTTCCGCCAGGTCGGCGGCGCGCTCGGCATCGCGGTGCTCGGGTCCGTGCTCTCCACGGCGTACCGGGGCGGCGTGGAGGACGAGCTGCGGCTCCTGCCGCAGGGCGTACGGCACACGGCGGGCGAGTCCATCGAGGCGACGCTCGGCGCGGCGGCGCGGCTCGGGCCGCGCGGCGACGGCCTGGTCTCCGCGGCCAACGACTCCTTCCTGCACGCCATGCACGTCACCGCCCTGTGCGGCGCGGGCGTCGCCCTGGTGGGCGTGCTGGTCGTGGCCCTGTTCCTCCCCGGCAAGCCTTCGGCCGACGCGGCCCCCGAGCCCGCGGAACCGGCCGACCGCGAGCGGGCCACGGCGGGCAGGTAGCGCCGGCGCGGGGCGGCCGGGGGCACGGCGGGCGAGATGTCCCGCCGTGGGCAGGGCCGCCCCGCACCGCCTGGCGGAGGAGCCGGACGACGAGCACCGCCCGGGGGCGCCCCCGGCCGCCGGGCCAGGGGAAAATGGGGTCAGCCGCCCCACCGCAGAGGAGTCGACACCGTGGAGCCGAGCCCCACCGTCCGAGCCGCCCGCGGGCGCCCCCGCAGCGAGGCCGTGGAGCGGTCGATCCTGGAAGGCGTCATCCGGCTCATCGAGGAGGGCACCCCCCTCGCCGAGCTGTCCATCGAGCGCATCGCCCGCACCGCGGGCGTCGGCAAGGCCACCATCTACCGCCGCTGGAGCAGCAAGGAAGAGATCTTCGTCGACGTCCTGCGCACCGTGGAGGCGCCGCTCGCCGTCCTGCCCGGCACCTCCATGCGCGACGACCTCGTCGCCCTCCTCGAACAGATCCGCCGACGCGGTCTGAACCTGCGCGCGTCGGCGATCCTGCACAACGTGTTCGCGCAAATGAAGACTCTGCCCAAGCTCTGGGACGCGTACCACGCGACGGTCATCGAGCCGCAGCGCCGCCGTACCCAGGACGTCCTGCGCCGGGGGCAGGAGAACGGCGAGCTGCGCGCCGACGTCGACATCGCGCTCGCCCACGAGCTGTTCCTCGGACCCATGCTGGTACGCACCGTGATGCGCTCCGACGCCCCCCTCGACGAGGACCTTCCGGAGCGCGTGGTCGACTTCGTCCTCGAAGGACTGCGACCCCCCGAGTGAGCCCCTGAAGGGGGCGCGGGATGTTAGCGTGGCGCCGCCCGAACAGCCCCGAACTCGCGGGCAATATGCGCGTTTCGTCACAGAGTGCGGACCTTGGGGGCGCAACCGGAACCTGTCGCACGCCCCCACTCGTCCTCGGGTCCGTACGGCCGTCAGCGGACGGCGGGGACGACACCGGATCATCGCCTAGGGTTCAGGGGCGGGGGACGGTGTGCACGGCAGTCAGTGAGGCGACGAGAGTATGGCGCAGGCGTACAAGGCGGAGACGGACAGCGGCAGCTCGCGGCCCGAGCGCCAGGGCTCCCCGCTGCGGCGTTTCGTCGACGGTTGGCGAGGCGACCGGGACATCTGGCGGCGCGGACTCGTCACGGCCGGATTCGCGGTCGTGATCGGTCTGGTGATGCTCCTGCACGCCCAGATCCCGAACGGCGTGGGCAACCTCGGCAGTCTCACCGAGACGTTCCTGCCGTGGCTCGGCATCTTCATCCCGGTGCTCCTCGTCATCGCCGTCGTCCGCAAGTCCGCGACCGCCCTGGTCGCGCTGCTGCTCCCGGTGATCGTCTGGCTCGACGCCTTCGGCGGCCTCGTCACCGACAAGTCGGGCAGCGGCGGCGACCTCACGGTGGCCACGCACAACGTCAACGCGGACAACCCCGACCCGGCCTCGACCGCCCGTGACGTCGCCGCGTCCGGCGCGGACGTCATCGCCCTGGAGGAGCTGACGTCCGCCGCGGTCCCCACGTACGAGAAGGCCCTCGCGGGCACGTACAAGTACCACTCGGTGCAGGGAACCGTCGGGCTGTGGAGCAAGTACCCGCTGACCGGCACCAAGCCCGTCGACATCAAGCTGGGCTGGACCCGCGCCATGCGGACCACCGTCAGCACCCCCAAGGGCGAGGTGGCCTTCTACGTCGCCCACCTGCCGTCCGTGCGGGTCAAGCTCGACGCGGGCTTCACCGCGGGGCAGCGCGACGCCAGCGCCGACGCCCTCGGCGAGGCCATCGCCCACGAGAAGATCGGCAAGGTCGTCCTGCTCGGCGACCTGAACGGCACGATGAACGACCGCGCCCTGAACGCCGTCACCTCCCAGATGCGCTCCACGCAGGGCGCCGCGGGCAACGGCTTCGGCTTCAGCTGGCCCGCGTCGTTCCCCATGGCCCGCATCGACCAGATCATGGTCAAGGGAGTCGAGCCGGTGTCGTCCTGGACGCTGTCGCGGACGGACAGCGACCATCTGCCGGTGGCGGCGAGCGTCGACCTCTGAGGGGGCTCGGCCCGTCGCGTGGGTGTGCCGCCGCCGGGCGCGTGTCCGTGGGCTCGGGGGCGCTCGGGCGGAATAGGAGCGCAGGGCTCATTGTTCCGGACTTAAACTTAACGATTCCCCTGATCGCACCCTGCCCTCGTCCGGGCTGTTCGGAAGGTAGTACGTCTCCATGCCCCTGGCCCTGCTCGCCCTCGCCGTGGGCGCCTTCGGCATCGGCACGACCGAGTTCGTGATGATGGGCCTGCTGCCCAACGTCGCCGACGACCTGCACATATCCATCCCCACCGCCGGACACCTCGTGTCCGCGTACGCCCTCGGCGTCGTCATCGGCGCCCCGCTGCTCGCCGCCGTCACCGCGCGGCTGCCCCGCCGCCGCGTCCTGATCGGCCTCATGGTCCTCTTCGTCGTCGGCAACGCCCTGTCGGCCGCGGCGTCGGACTACCACCTGCTCCTGGCCGCCCGCTTCCTCAGCGGCCTGCCCCACGGGGCCTTCTTCGGCGTGGGCGCGGTCGTCGCCACCGGGCTCGTCGCGCCCGAGCGCAAGGCGCGGTCGGTGTCCCTGATGTTCCTCGGGCTCACCGTCGCCAACGTCGTCGGCGTGCCCATCGCCACGCTCATGGGGCAGCAGCTCGGCTGGCGCGCCACCTTCCTCGCCGTGAGCGCGATCGGCCTCGCCGCCATCGCCGCGCTCGCCCTGCTCGTCCCCGCCGACCACGGCCACGGCGAGTCCGTGGGCCTGCGCGGCGAACTGCGGGCGCTCGGGTCCCTGCCGGTCTGGCTCGCCCTCGGTACGACCGTCGCGGGCTTCGGGGCGCTCTTCGCCGCGTACAGCTACGTCACGCCGATGCTCACCGACTCCGCGGGGTTCGCCGAAGCCAGCGTGACGCTGCTGCTCGCGCTCTTCGGCGTGGGCGCCACCGCGGGCAACCTGCTCGGCGGCCGCCTCGCCGACCACTCCCTGCGGGGCACCCTCTTCGGCGGCCTCGCCGCGCTGGTCCTCGTCCTGCTCCTCTTCCCCCTCTTCATGAAGGCCGAGTGGAGCGCGGCCGTCGGGGTGACCCTCCTCGGCACGGCCGCCTTCACGACGGGCTCGCCCCTCCAGCTGATGGTCATGGAGAAGGCGGCCGCGGCGCCGTCGCTCGCCTCCTCGGCCAACCAGGCCGCGTTCAACCTCGCGAACGCCGGTGGCGCGTGGATCGGCGGGCTCGCCCTCGCGGCGGGCTTCGGCGTCACGTCCCCCGCGCTTGCCGGGGCGGCCCTTGCCGTCCTCGGGCTCGGGGTGGCGGCGATCGCCTACGCCGAGGACGTCCGGCGGGGCCCTGCGGAGGGCTCGGGCCGCATCATCACGGGCACCCCCACCCCCACCCCCGAGCCGACCCCCCACTGAGGCCCCGCCCCCTGCCCCTTGGCGCGGCGCCGGGGTGGTCCCACCCACCCGCCCTTGATTGGGGGCCGGGTTGGGGGCCCGGCGGGGCCCGGTGGCTTGGGCGGGCGGCGCCTCGGGCTGTGCCTGCGCCTCGCGCTGCCGGAGTGGCCCCGCCCGCCGGCGCTCAATAGGTGACGGGGGCAGCGCCCCCGGCGAAGGCGGCGCCCACGTCTCGCGTTCCTACCCCCGCAGCGCTCCGCCCGGGCGCGGCTGCGCGAAGCAGGGGAGTTCCGGGGGGGAGAAGCCCTCAGCGAGGGACGGACCACCCGCCCGCAGCGCTCCGCGTCGGGGCCCACCCGGCGAAGCAGGGGAGTTCCGGGTGGGCGGGTGGGAGGAATCCGCCGCGGTAGCGGCGGGAGCGGACCACCGGATCGGCGGCGCCGTGCGTCGGGGCCGGGGACGCGAAGCCGGGGCCGCGCGGGTGGGCGGGCGGGGAGGCCCCGGCGGGGGAAGGGCCCCGCCTCGCTAAGGAAGGCCCCGCCCCGCGTGGGGAGGCCCCCGGCGAGGGAGGGCCTCCGCCAGGGGGAGGGGCCCCCGGGGCTCAGAGGTGTTCGCGCCAGGCGTTGGTGATGGGAAGACGCCGGTCCTTGCCGAAGCCCTTGGGCGAGATCTTGGTCCCCGGCGGATACTGCCGCCGCTTGTACTCGGCCGTATCCACCATCCGCAGCGTCTTCACGACGAGCCCCGCGTCGAAGCCCGCCGCGGCGACCGCGTCCGCGCCCTCGTCCCGGTCGACGTACCGCTCCAGGATCGCGTCGAGGACGGGATAGTCCGGCAGCGAGTCCGTGTCCACCTGGTCGGGCCGCAGCTCCGCGCTCGGCGGCTTGCTGATGGAGTTCTCGGGGATCGGCGGGGTCCCGCCGCGCTCGGCGGCGGCCCGGTTGCGCCACTTCGCGAGCCGGAAGACCGAGGTCTTGTAGACGTCCTTGATGGGCCCGTACGCCCCGACGGAGTCGCCGTACAGCGTCGAATACCCCACCGCCAGCTCGGACTTGTTGCCCGGCGCGAGCACGATGTGGCCCTCCTGGTTGGAGAGCGCCATCAGCATCGTGCCGCGCAGCCGGGACTGGAGGTTCTCCTCGGCGAGCCCGGTGAGCCCGAGGGACTCCATGTACGCGTCGAACATCGGCGCGATCGGTACGGTACGGAAGTTGAGCCCGGTGCGCCGCGCCAGCTCCGCCGCGTCGGCGATGGAGTGCTCGGAGGAGTAGCGGGAGGGCATCGCGACCCCGTACACGTTCTCCGCGCCGAGCGCGTCGCAGGCCAGGGCGGCCGTCAGCGCCGAGTCGATGCCTCCGGAGAGGCCGATGAGCACGGAGCGGAAGCCGTTCTTCTGCACGTACGCGCGCAGGCCGACGACGAGGGCCGAGTAGACCTCCTCGTCGTCGTCGAGGCGCTCCGCGTACGTGCCGGTGTGCTCGGCCTCGTACGGCGGCAGCGGCTCGGCGGAGAGCGTGACGTGCTCGACGCGCAGGCCGTCGTCCACGGTGCCCGACGGCGGCCGCGCGGCGGCCGCGGGCAGCTCCAGGTCGAGGACCACACAGCCCTCGGTGAACTGCGGGGCCCGCGCGACGACCTCGCCGTTCTTGTCGACGACGATCGAGTCGCCGTCGAAGACCAGCTCGTCCTGACCGCCGGTCATCGCGAGGTAGGCGGTGGTGCAGCCCGCCTCCTGCGCCCGCTTGCGGACCAGTTCGAGCCGCTGGTCGTCCTTGTTCTGCTCGTACGGGGACGCGTTGATGGACAGCAGAAGGCCCGCCCCGGCCGTGCGGGTCGCCGGGACGCGGCCGCCGTCCTGCCACAGGTCCTCGCAGATCGCGAGCGCCACGTCGACGCCGTGCACGCGGACGACGGGGAGCGTCTCGCCGGGGACGAAGTAGCGGAACTCGTCGAAGACGCCGTAGTTGGGCAGGTGGTGCTTGGAGAACGTGAGCGCCACCTCGCCGCGGTGCAGCACCGCCGCCGCGTTGCGCGGGGCTCCCGCGGGCTGGCCGTAGCGCGGCTTGGCCTCGTCGCAGCGGTCCAGATAGCCGACGACGACGGGCAGGTCGCCCAGGCCCTCCTCGTGGATGCGGCCCGCGAGCGCACGCAGGGCCTGGCGGGACGCCTCCACGAAGGAGGAACGCAGGGCGAGGTCCTCCACCGGATAGCCGGTGAGTGCCATCTCCGGGAACGCGACGAGGTGCGCGCCCTGTTCGGCGGAGTGCCGGGTCCAGCGGAGTACCGAGTCCGCGTTCTTGGTGAGGTCGCCGACGGTGGAGTCGATCTGATTCAGCGCAAGGCGTAGTTGAGGCACGGCCCCAGTGTAATCGTCAACCCGACGCGATGCCCCCGGGACGGCCGGCGCCAGGCCGCCCGGGAGCCGCGTGAAAGGGCGCTGACCTGGGTCAGGAGCGGTAGCCGAGGACGGTCATCATTCCTGCCTCCGAGTGGTACACGTTGTGGCAGTGGAGCATCCACAGGCCTGGGTTGTCGGCTTCGAAGTCCACCGTCAGCCTGCCGTTCGGCAGCACGATCGCGGTGTCCTTGCGGGGGCGGCCGGGGGCGCTCGCCAGGGCGAAGGTGTGGCCGTGCAGATGCAGGGGGTGCCACATCGACGTGGAGTTGCTGAACTCCAGGCGCACGCGCTCGCCCGCGCGCACCGGGTGCCGCTGGTTCGGCGCGTACGGCTTCTTGTCGAAGGCCCAGTCGTACTTCCGCATGCCCCCCGTCAGCCGGATCTTGAGGGTGCGGTCGGGGTCGCCGGGCTTGAGGGCCACCGATTCGTCCGCCGTGAGCCGCTCGGCGAGCACGACGCGGCCCTTCAGCTCCTCGGGCCGCGCCGACGGTGACGGCGCGCTGCCGCCGCCCGTGCGGAGCACCGCCTGGGCCGCCGCCTTCTTGCCCTCCGCCACGGCGGTCAGCGGGAAGACGCCGTCCTTGGCGGTGACCAGGACGTCATACCGCTCGCCCATGCCGATGAGCAGGGCGTCGGCCTTCTGGTGCCGCACCGGGAAGCCGTCCGTGTGCGTGACCGTCAGCTCGTGGCCGCCGAGCGCCACCCGGAAGGCCGTGTCACCGCCCGCGTTGATCAGGCGCAGCCGGATGCGGTCGCCGGGGCGGGCGCGGAAGGAGGCCGGGGTCTCGGGGGTGCGGCCGTTGATCAAGTAGTACGGATAGGCCACGTCGCCCGCGTCCCGGCCGAGGAGGTCGCTGGTGGATCCCATGAGCATGCGGGAAGGTCCCTTGGGCTCTGGCTCGGGGGAGCCCTTCGACGCGGTGCGGGACATGTGCCCCTCGTGCCCCGCGCCGCCGGAGCCGCCTGAATCCCCGTGGTCCATGCCTCCGCCCATGTCCATGCCGCCGCGCAGCTCCGCGAGCACCGCGTCGGGGGTGGAGCCGTCCACGCCGTCGACCCAGTCGTCGAGGACGACCACCCACTCCTTGTCGTACGCCAGGGGCTCCTGGGGGTCGTCGATGATCAAGGGTGCGTACAGCCCCCGGTCCTGCTGGGTGCCGGAGTGCGGGTGGAACCAGTACGTGCCCGGGTGCGGGACCTTGAAGCGGTACGTGAAGGCGGCGCCGGGCTTGATCTCCCGCTGGGTGAGGGCGGGGACGCCGTCCATGTCGTTGCGCAGGGCCAGGCCGTGCCAGTGCAGGCTCGTGGGGCGCGGGAGGTGGTTGGCGAGGGTGAGCGACAGGGTGTCGCCCGCCGTCGCGCGGATCTCCTTGCCGGGCAGCGCGTCGCCGTACGCCCAGGACTTGACCGTGCGGCCGCCCAGGTCGAGCGTCGCCGGCATGGCCATGAGCTTCAGCTCCCGGAGGCGGCCGCCGCCCGGGCGCTTCTTCTCGGCGGCGGCGACCTCGGGGCCGGTGGGCGACACATAGCCCTTCGAGTCGGCCGACGGGCCGCCCGCGCCGCCGTGGCCGGAGTGCGAGCCGCCGGGGCCGCTGGAGCAGGCCGCGACGAGCCCGGTCCCGGCGGTGGCGAGCGCGGCGCCGAGCAGGGCGCGGCGCGATGTGCGCGGGGTGCGCGTGGTGTGGGTGCGCATGAGTGAGAACACCTCGTCCGTACTGAGTGGTGCGTGCAGAAGGGCGCGTCTGCTGCTTCTGGTACACCGCTGCGGCCCCGGAGGTTCCCACCGCGGCGCGGGCAGCGCGAAGCAGCCGGTACGGCGGCCTAGATCCGCAGCACGGAGAGGCGGGCGAGGAGCGCGCGCGGCGGGGGCGGCTCGGGCCACGGGGCGGCCCGGAGCCCGGCGGGCAGCCGGACGGGCTCGGCCGCCGGGGGCCGCGCCGCCACCGCGCCGAACAGCGCGAGCACGAGGGCGCCGCCCAGGACGGCCAGGCACACGGACATCGGATCCATGCCGGTGTCGTGGGCAGGCGGTTCGGGCGGGGCGGCCGTACGGGCGACGGCATGCCCCGCGCCGGCCACGGGCCCGGCCCCCGGGTGCGCGTCAGCTCGGCTCGCGGCCGGCGGCTCCGCGCCCGCGTGCGCGAGGGCCTGATGCCCGGTCACGGGCCCGGCTCCCGCGTGCGCGAGGGCCTGATGCCCGGTCACGGGCCCGGCCCCCGCGTGCGCGAGGGCCCCCGCCCCGGTGCGCCGAGCGGCCGCGTGGGCCGCCCCGGGCGCCGTGGCGTCCGCCACGCGCGCGTGGTCCGTGGGCGCCGCGCCGCTCCCGTGCTCCTGGGGATGCCCCAACGTGTGCATCGTCACGATGCCGAACAGCAGCGCCACGAGGAGCAGGAATCCGCTCGCGCTCGTGGGCTGTTGCTTCGGGGCCATGGGCGGGAGCCTACCCCTCCCCCGTATGCGGCGATGTGCGGGGCCCGCGAGAAACATTGATCATGAACCCATGACGACTACGGACAAGCCCGGACAGAGCGCGGGCGACGCGACGACAACCGCGGCGGCCGCTGCGGCCGCGGCGGCCATGAAGGCCAGTGAGAGCGGGGGAGCGGAGTTCGGGCAGGACGCCGGGACCTCACGGCAGTTCATCTCCTGGGTGACGCTCGCCCTGATGACCACCGCCTCCGTGGCGAGCCTGCGGCCCTCGCCTGCCATGGCCATCTACGGCCTCGCCGCCGTCTTCCTGTACCTCCTGCCCGCCGTGGTCTTCCTGCTGCCCACGGCCCTCGTCGGCGCGGAGCTGGCCTCCGGCTGGACGGGCGGCATCTACCGGTGGGTCAGCGAGGCGCTCGGCAAGCCCCTCGGATTCGTCGCGGTGTGGTGCCAGTTCGCGATGACCATCGCGTACTACCCGAGCCTGCTCGCGTACGTGGCCTCGACGTTCGCGTACGTCGTCCACCCGAGCCTCGCCGAGGACGGCCTCTACGTAGCCATCGTCATCGTCGTCATCTACTGGACCGGCGTGTGGATCACCTCGCGCGGCACCAAGACCGTCGCGGGCCTCTCGTCCTGGGGGCTCGTGATCGGCACGCTCGTCCCGGGCGTCGTGCTCGTGGCCCTCGGCATCGTCTTCCTGGGGCAGGGCAACGAGCCCGCCGCGCCGATGACCGCCGACCACTGGCTGCCGCCGTGGACGGGCCTGGCCAGCCTCGTGCTCATCGTCAACAACTTCCTGTCGTACGCCGGTATGGAGATGAACGGCGTCCACGTGTCGTCGCTGCGGCACCCGCGCGCGGAGTACCCGCGCTCGATCTTCCTGGCCACCGGCCTCGTCTTGTTGATCTTCATCGTTCCGGCCCTGGCCATCAGCTGGGTCATGCCGTCCGAGGAACTGAGCCTCACCGCCGGACTCATGCAGGCCTTCCAGGCGTTCTTCGACCACTTCCACGTCGGCTGGATGACGAAGGTCGTCGGGATCATGCTCGTCATGGCCGCGCTCGGCGGCATGCTGACGTGGCTCGCGGGACCCGCGAAGGGCCTGGTGACGCTCGCCCGGCAGGAGGGCTATCTGCCGCCGTTCCTCCAGCGCTTCAACAAGCACGGCGTGCCCCTGAACATCATGGTCGCGCAGGGCGTGATCACCACCCTGATCGGCGTCCTGTACGCGTTCAGCGACGACGTCTCCAGCGCGTACTGGATGTTCTCCGTGATCACCGTGCAGATCTACCTCATCGCGTACCTGCTGATGTTCGTGGCCGTGGTGCGGCTCCGCCGCACCCAGCCGCACGTGCAGCGCGGCTTCGTCGTGCCCGCCGTCACGCTCGTCGCCGGCGTCGGCTTCGTCGCCTCGGCGTGCGCGCTGTGCATCGGCTTCGTGCCGCCGGACCAGTTCGGCGACGCGCCGCTGTGGCGCTATCTGCTGATCGTCGGGGGCGGGCTGCTCGCCATCGGGGTGGCCGCGCCCGCCGCCTTCCTCAAGTTCCGCAAACCGGAATGGGTCCACCCCGACCACCAAGGCGCGCATGCCGTCAACTAGCGTCACAACGCATATGTCCCCCACGCCCCGAGGCCCCGGCGCGCCCCGCGCCGTCCGCGTGGCCGTGGCCGCGCTCCTGGTGCTCGGCGCCGCCGCGTACACCTCGTGGGCCCTCGAAGCGGTCCTGCCGACCGGACTCCCGCCGACGCGGACGTACGTGAGTGAACTCGCCGCCGAGGACCAGCCGTACGGGGCCTTCTTCCGGGCGGTGGACTTCGCCGCGGGCGTGCTGGTGTGCGCGGGGGCCGCGGGCGGCCTGGCGCGGCTGCGCTGCCGGGCCGCCGTGCCCCGCGTGCGCGCCCTGTCCGCCCTCGGCTGGGCCGGGCTCGTCCTCTTCGGCGCGGCCACGGCCGCCGACGCGCGCCTTCCGCTGAGCTGCGCGCCCACCGTGGACGCGGCGTGCCTCGCGCGCGAGCAGGCCGGGCACGTGCCCGCCACGCACGCGGCGCACACGGTCAGCAGCAGCGTGGCGGTGACCGGGGCGCTGGTGGGGATGGTGCTCCTGACGGCGGCCGTACGCCGGGCGGGCGCGGGCGGGGCGCGGCAGCGGGCGGTGCTCGCGGTGCTCGTGGCCGTCGAACTCGCCGCCACCGTCTGGACCCTCGCCGCCGTCTTCGCCCTCGACGCCGGGCACGGCACGTGGGGGCTCGGCATCGGGCAGCGGCTCCAGGTGCTCGCGATCGCCCTGTGGCTGGTGGGCCTGGCGTGGCTCGTGCTCGTACGACGACGGAGGTGACCGGCGGGGTGTTCGTACGGATCGACGGGGTGCCGCACCACGTGGACGTGACCGGGCGGGGCCCGGTGTGCGTGCTCAGCGCGGGGCTCGGGCTCGCGTGGTTCGAGTGGGACCCGGTGGCCGAGCTGCTCGCCCCCGCCCGCACGGTCGTGCGCTTCGACCGGCCGGGGCTCGGCCGCAGCGCGCCCGCGCGCGGGGTGCCCACGCTGGCGGGGGAGGCGGAGCGCGTCGCCCGGGTCCTGGACGCCGTGGGCCTGGGGGAGCGGGCCGTGACGGTCGTCGGGCACTCGCTCGCCGGGTTCCACGCGGAGGCGTTCGCGCGGCGGTACCCGCGGCGGACGGCCGGGCTCGTCCTCGTCGACTCCAGCGTGGAGGAGCGCACGCGCGCCCTGCCCGCGCGCGGGGCACGGGTCGCGGGGGCGCGCGTGTGCGGGGCCGTACTCGGCGCGGCGGGGCTGCCACGGGCGCTCGGGCCCTTGCTGCGGGGCGGGGGCGTGCCCCGCCCGCTGCGGGCGGCGTACGGGCTGAGCCGGGTGTGGCGGGCCGGGCTCGTCGAGTACGTGACGTACGGCGACGTGGCGCACGACCTCGCCCTGCTCAGGCGAGAGGCCGCGCTGCCCGGGGTGCCGGTCGCGGTGCTCGCCGCGGGCCCCGCGGGCGCGAGCCGCTGGATCTCCCGCCAGCACGCCCTCGCGGTGTCCCTCGGGGCGTCCTTCCAGGCCCTGCGCCCCGCGGGTCACCTCCTGATGCGCGACCGCCCGCACGAGGTCGCCGAGACGATCCTGGCCACGCGGTAGCCGGGCGGGGGCCCGCCGCCCGGCGGGCGTTGTCAGAGGCTCGTGGTGCTATGGAGGGCATGACTCAGAAGCTGAAGCTGCGGGTGGTGGGACGGGAGCTGCCGGGGGCCGAGTGCGGGGAGTTCCGGGACGTGCACGTGGGGGTGCAGCGGGGCGCGGAGCCCGACGGCCTGGTCCGCGCGGACGCGCCCGACGCGGTGTGGGAGTTCGAGGTGACGGTGGCCGCCGCGCCCGACGGCACGCCGGACTTCAAGGGTCCGTACGCACAGGGCAAGCGGGGCGCGCGGTTCTTCTACCTCACGTGGGGCGAGCTGCCGCCGGGCGGCGGCTTCGCGATGTTCCGCCGGGCCAAGCTGTTCTTCGCGGACCTGCCCGACGAGGTCCTCGAGGCCGGGGCGGGCGTCGCCGAGCTGGGGCTCACGGACGGGGCGGGGATGCCGCTGTGCGCGGCGGTGCGCCCGCCGCACGTGAGGTGGCGGGCGGACTGACCCGGGCCCGGCCCGCGCTACGGCTTCGCGCCCCGCGCCTTCAGCAGGTCCGCCATCAGCTTGACCTCCGACTCCTGGGACTCCACCATCCCCTGCGCGAGCCGCCGTTCGACCGGCACCGCGCAGCGCTCCACGCACCCCTGCGCCATGTGGATGCCGCCCTTGTGGTGGGTGGTCATCAGACGCAGGTAATAGACCTCCGCCTTGCGGCCGTCCAGCTCGCCGAGCCGCTTCATCTGCGCGTTCGTCGCCATGCCCGGCATCAGCGCGCCGTCGTCGCCGGCGGGGGCGTCCGCCATGCCCATCCACTTCATGGGCGGGTCCTCGGACACCTTCGGCATGTCCCACAGGTCGAGCCAGCCGAGCATCATGCCGCGCTGGTTGGCCTGGGTCTGCGCGATGTCGTAGGCGAGCCTGCGGATCTCCTCGTTCTTCGTGCGGTCGCGGACGATGTACGACATCTCCACGGCCTGCTGGTGGTGCACGGACATGTCACGGGCGAACCCGGCGTCGGCGGAGGTGCTCGACGGCACGCCGTCGGCGCCCGAGCCCGCGCCGGAGGGCTCGTCGTCGGCGGCCACGGCGGCCGTGATGCCGCCCGCCGCGAGCACCGCGCCGAGGACGGCGCCGGTCAGCCAGTCGGTCCGCTTCATCACTGCCCCTTGCCGTTCGTGCAGGCGGCACCCGGCTCGGGGGTCTGCTTGCCCTGCACGAACGTGGAGAAGAACGAGCCGACCTTCGCGTCGTCCGCGCCCGTGATCGCCCGCTGGTGGCCCCAGGCCGTGAGCAGCAGCGGCTCCTTCTGCTTCTTGACCGGGCTCATCAGCGAGTACGGCGTCTTCTTCACCTTCGCTTCGAGCTTCTTCAGGTCGGCGGGCTTCGCCTGGTCGTTGTACGTCACCCACACCGAGCCGTGTTCGAGGGAGTGCACGGCGTTCTCGTTCGGGATCTCGTTCTGGTAGACGTCGCCGTTGCAGTTCATCCACACCTGGTTGTGGTTGCCGCCCACCGGCGGCGTCACCGGGTACTTCACCTTGCCCTCGACGTGCGTGCGGCCCAGCTTCTTGGCGTCCCAGACCTTCTCGCCGTCCTTGGTCCTGGTGAACTCGGCCACGGCCGCGGCGTCGCCCGACTTGCCCGACTCGTCGTCGCCGTCGTCGGCCTGCGAGACCAGGAAGTAGCCGCCGATGCCGAGGGCCGCGACGATCACCGCGCTCAAGGTGATGGTGAGCGCGCGGGCGCGGCGCTCGCGGGCGGCTTCGGCACGCCGCATCTCCGCTATTCGGGCCTTGCGTTCGGCGCTGCTCGTCTTCTTGGCGGAACCCATGGTGTGTCCTTCTGCGGAAAGGGACGGATCGGATGGGTCGAACAGGGGGCGTTGCGAGTGCGTTGATCGTAGCCCGCGTGCCGCCGAGCGGAAGGGCCCCACTTCCAATCTGCCAAATCCACCGGGCCCGGCGGCCCTTGAGGGCCCCCATCCGGCCGCCCGGGCCCCCATCCGGCCGCCCGGGCCCCATCCGGCCGCCCGGGCCCCCATCCGGCGACCCGGGCCCCGCGTCCGGGCCGCCTGCGCCGGCTGTCCGGGCCGCCTGCGCAGGGGCCCGGGCCTCTGCGTCCGCCCACCTCCGAAATTTGAACCTCACATGCGCATTCCCTACGCTGCGCGGCATGCGGCTCCTGCACTCCACCGACCTGGCGCTGCGCATGCTCATGCGCCTCGCCGTCGCGGACGCGCCGGGTCGCGGCCACGGCCCCGCCCCCTCCACCCGGCAGGTGGCCGCCGACATGGCCGTCCCCTACACGCACGCCGCGAAGGTCGCCGCGCGCCTGACGCACCTCGGCCTCGTCGAGGCCCGGCGCGGCCGGGGCGGCGGGCTCGCGCTCACCGACGCGGGGCGCACCGCGTCCGTCGGCGCGCTGGTGCGCGAGTTCGAGGGCGAGGGGGACGTCGTGGAGTGCGAGGGCGCGACGCCCTGCCCGCTGAACTCGGGGTGCCGGCTGCGGGGCGCGCTGCGCCGCGCGCAGGAGGCGTTCTACGCCGCCCTCGACCCCGTGACCGTCGAGGACATCGTGGCCTCGCCGACGGGACCGCTGCTGCTCGGGCTCGCGAGCCACAGGTCGGGGCCGAAGACCTCGTAGTGGACCGCGGCGGGCGCGACCCCCTTGGCGAGGAGCTGGGAGCGTACGGCCTTCATGAAGGGCAGCGGCCCGCACAGGTACGCGTGCGTGCCGGGCGGCACCGGCAGCCCGGCCAGGTCCACGCGGCCCGTGCGGACGAGGTCGAGTCGTGGACGGCCCGGCTCCGGACGCTCGTACCAGAAGTGGGCCGTGGCGCCCGGGAGTTCGTCCGCGTACGCGCGGTGGGCGGCGCGCAGCGCGTGGTCGGCGGGGGAGCGGTCGGCGTGCACGACGGTGACCGGGCCCTCGTGCCCGGCGCCCGCGAGCTGCTGGAGCATCGCGACCATGGGCGTGACGCCGATGCCCGCCGACGCGAGCAGGAGCGGCGCGGGACCGTCCGGGCCGCGCAGGACACCGCTGTCGAGGACGAGGTCGCCGTACGGGGCGGAGACCCGCAGCCGGTCGCCCACGCGCGTGTGCGCGTGGAGGTGCGCGGAGACCTCGCCGTCGGGGCCCGCCCCGCCCCGGACCCGCTTCACGCTGATCTGCCGCACGTCCGCGCCGGGCGCGCCTGACAGGCTGTACTGGCGTATCTGCCGGGCCCCGTCGGCGAGCTGGACCTGCACGGACACGTACTGGCCCGCGCGGAAGGCGGGCGGGGGCGTCCCGTCGGCGGGGCGCAGCAGGAACGTGGCGACGTCCGCCGTCTCCTCGATCCGTTCCACCACCTCCCACGCGCGCAGCGCGTCCGCGCCCGCCGTGATGCCCCGCTCGGCGTAAAGGCGCGCCTCGATCGCGACGAGGGCGTTGGCCATCAGCCAGTACACCTCGTCCCACGCGGCCGCCACCGCGGGTGTGACGGCGTCGCCGAGCACCTCGGCGATGGCGGCGAAGAGGTGCCGGTGGACCGTCTCGTACTGCTCGGGCGTGACGCCCAGCGACGCGTGCTTGTGCGCGATGCGGGCCAGCATCACGTCGGGCCGCTCGTCCGGGTGCTCCACGAGGTGCGCGGCGAACGCGGCGATGGACCCGGCGAGGGCCCGGCGCTGGGTCCCCGCGGCCTGGTTGCCGCGGTTGAAGAGGTCCCGGAGCAGCTCCGGGTGGGCGGTGAAGAGCCTGTCGTAGAAGCGGGCGGTGATGTCCTCGACGGCCGCGCCGACGACGGGCAGCGTGGCGCGGACGGTGGCGGCGGACTGGTCGGACAGCAAGGTGCCTCCTCTCGCGGGACCGGCGTCCCGGCGTGCGCGGCGCGCTGCCCCGCCTCCCGCGGCACCCGGGCACGGCACCCGGGCACGGCTCCGCGGGGGCCGGAGCACGGCCCGCGTAAAACTTGCATCTTGGATACCACTTTAAGTCGATGGTCCGACGCGGCTGTCACCGCCTCCGGAGAACCGTGCAGTATGGGCGATGAGCGGCCGCAACGCGCGTGAAACCGTGTGGTGGGATGCTCGTGTGCCGGGGCGACGTCCCATGGCTTGGGAGCAGCCGGTTCCGACCAGCAAGGATGGGTGGAAGTCGAGATGGACAAGCAGCAGGAGTTCGTGCTCCGTACTCTGGAGGAGCGCGACATCCGGTTCGTACGCCTGTGGTTCACGGACGTACTCGGCTTCCTGAAGTCGGTCGCGGTCGCCCCCGCCGAGCTGGAGCAGGCCTTCGACGAGGGCATCGGCTTCGACGGCTCCGCCATCGAGGGCTTCGCCCGCGTGTACGAGTCCGACATGATCGCCAAGCCGGACCCGGGCACCTTCCAGGTGCTGCCCTGGCGCGCGGAGGCGCCCGGCACGGCCCGCATGTTCTGCGACATCCTGATGCCGGACGGCTCCCCGTCCTTCGCGGACCCGCGCTACGTCCTCAAGCGGGCCCTCGCGAAGACCTCCGACCTCGGCTTCACCTTCTACACGCACCCAGAGATCGAGTTCTTCCTCCTGAAGGACCGGCCCCTGGACGGCTCGCGGCCCACGCCCGCCGACACCAGCGGCTACTTCGACCACACCCCGCAGAACGTGGGCATGGACTTCCGCCGCCAGGCCATCACGATGCTCGAATCCATGGGCATCTCGGTCGAGTTCAGCCACCACGAGGGCGGCCCCGGCCAGCAGGAGATCGACCTGCGGTACGCGGACGCGCTCTCCACGGCGGACAACATCATGACGTTCCGCCTGGTCATGAAGCAGGTGGCGCTGGAGCAGGGCGTCCAGGCGACGTTCATGCCGAAGCCGTTCTCCGAGCACCCCGGCTCCGGCATGCACACCCACCTCTCCCTCTTCGAGGGCGACCGCAACGCGTTCTACGAGTCCGGCGCCGAGTACCAGCTCTCCAAGGTCGGCCGCTCCTTCATCGCGGGCCTGCTGAAGCACGCCGCCGAGATCTCCGCGGTCACCAACCAGTGGGTCAACTCCTACAAGCGCATCTGGGGCGGCTCCGAGCGCACCGCCGGCGCGGGCGGCGAAGCCCCCTCGTACATCTGCTGGGGCCACAACAACCGCTCCGCCCTCATCCGCGTGCCCATGTACAAGCCCGGCAAGACCGGCTCGGCCCGCGTCGAGGTCCGCTCCCTCGACTCCGGCGCCAACCCCTACCTCGCCTACGCGGTCCTGCTCGCCGCGGGCCTCAAGGGCATCGAGGAGGGCTACGAACTCCCGCCGGGCGCCGACGACGACGTCTGGGCCCTCCGCGACGCCGAACGCCGCGCCCTCGGCATCGAGCCCCTCCCGCAGAACCTCGGCGAGGCGATCCACCTCATGGAGCGCTCCGAACTGGTCGCGGAGACCCTCGGCGAGCACGTCTACGATTTCTTCCTGCGCAACAAGAAGCAGGAGTGGGAGGAGTACCGCTCCGAGGTCACCGCGTTCGAGCTGCGGAAGAACCTGCCGGTGCTGTAGCGAGTGCGGTGATTCGGCCACAGGTTTGCTCGAAAACGCGTTCGTTCCGGGTGGAGTGTGGGTAGATCGTCCGACATGGACGTCCTCGCGCTCGACATCGGCCCGCTCCGGCCGCGCCCCGTCGACCTGCTCATCGGCGTCGTGCTGTTCGCAGCCGTCCTCTGGACCTTCGCCGGGGTGCTGCTGCCCCGCCTCACGCGAGTGCTGGCCGAGCGCGAGCGGCTGACGGCGGGGCGTGCCCGTGAGGCGGACGAGACCCTCGCGGAGGCGGCCAGGGCGCGTGCGGACCGCGCGGGCATCCTGGCCGAGGCGCGGCACGAGGCCGCCCTGATCCGGCAGCGCGCCATGGAGGAGGGTACCGAGAAGATACGGGCCGCCCGGGAGGCCGGGCTGCGCGAGCGGGACGAGGTCGTGGCCGCCGGCACCGCCCGCCTCGCGGCCGAGCGCGCCGCCGCGCGGGCCGAGCTGGAGCGGGACGCCGAGCGTTTCGCGGCCCGCCTCGCCGAGCGCATACTCGGCGAACCCCTGGGCGCCGCGACCGACCGCTGAGCCGCGCGCAGGGCCGGGGCGCCGCCCGCCTGGGCCGGTGAGCCGCACGTCTGGTCCGGCGGGTGCGCCCCGGGCCCGAGCCCGGGCCAGGAGGCCGCCCCGCGTTCCGAACGACCCGCCCCGGTAAATGAGTTGCCTCCGTCCGCCGCCACGCGGATAGCGTCGACGGCATGGATGAACAGGAACTGCTGAAGCGCTCCGGCGGGCCGGTGACCCGTGGGCGGCTCGTCCGGGAGCTGCGGGCGCTCGGGCTCGGTGACGGGGACATCGTCATGTTCCACACCCAGATGTCCGCCATCGGGTATGTGGCGGGCGGCCCGCAGACGCTCATCGGGGCCCTCGGCGACGCGGTGGGGGAGCGCGGCACGCTGATGGTGACGTGCGGGTGGAACGACGCGCCGCCGTACGAGTTCAGCACCCAGTGGCCCAAGGAGTGGCAGGACGCCCTGCGCGCCGAGCACCCGGCGTACGACCCGGAGCTGAGCGAGGCAGACCACAACAACGGGCGGCTGCCCGAGGCGCTGCGCCGCTGGCCCGGCGCCGTGCGCAGCCGCCACCCCGACGCCAGCTTCGCCGCGCTCGGCGCCGACGCGGAGGCGCTGATGGCCGACCACCCCTGGGACGACCCGCACGGCCCGGACAGCCCCCTCGCCCGGCTCGTGGCGAAGGGCGGCCGGGTGCTGCTCCTCGGCGCGCCGCTCGACTCGCTCACGCTGCTGCACCACGCCGAGGCCCTCGCCGACGCCCCCGGCAAGCGGTTCGTGGACTACGAACAGCCCGTCCTGGAGGGCGGCGAGCGCGTCTGGCGGCGCTTCCACGACATCGACTCGGCGGACGGCGCCTTCGACTACTCCCCGGTCGTGCCGGAAGGCGTCTGGCCGTTCGAGGTCATCGCCCGCGATCTGCTGGCCACGGGCAAGGGCGTGCGGGGGTTCGTCGGCGCCGCCGAGAGCCATCTCCTGGAGGCCCGGGACGTCGTGGAGTTCGGCGTGGCCTGGATGGAGAAGAAGCTCAGATGACCTCCCGCAGCGGTCGCGTGGCCCGGACCTTGTACTCCTGGATCGACCAGCCGTTGCCGTCCGGGTCGGTGAAGTACATGAAGGAGGCGCCGTCCGCCTCCGCGTACGAGACGGTCTCGGACAGTTCGAGGCCGCGGGCGGTCAGCTCCTCGCGGGCCTGTTGCAGATCGGCGACCACGAGCTGGAGTCCCTGGTACGAGCCGGGCTCGGGCGTCGGGCCCGGCGTCGACTCCCAGACGGAGTCGCCGAGCATGACGGAACAGCCGGAGCCGGGCGGCGTGAGCTGGACCAGGCGGATGCCGGGCACGACCTCCTGGTCGATGTCGAGGTGGAAGCCGCACTTGGTCGTGTAGAAGTCCTTGGCCCGGTCGATGTCGCTGACGGGCAGGGGGATCACTTCGAGCGTGTAGTCCATCGTCTTCTCCTCGTGGTCGGGGCGTCCGCGCGGCGGGGGCCGGGACGCCTCGGCGCCCGGGACGCCCCGGGTCGGGTCGGGTCGTCAGCGTTCCGAGAGCGGCGCCGGGGCCTCCTGCACGGTCCAGCCGTTGCCGTCCGGGTCCTTGAAGAAGCAGAAGGTGCTCCACTCCGCCTCGCCCTTGCCGTCCTCCCAGCCGCGCGCGCCCAGCGTCCGTACCGGCGTGACGTCGACGCCGCGCCCCACGAGTTCCGCGCGGGCCGCCTCGATGTCGGTCACGCACAGTTGGAGGCCGTGCAGCGAGCCGGGCGCCATCGACTCCTGGCCGGGGGCCAGGGGCAGTCCGGTCACCATCGCGAAGGAACAGCGCGAGCCGGGCGGCGTGATCTGGATGACGCGCACTCCGGGCGCGACCTCGCTGTCCAGGTCCGCCTTGAAGCCGCACTTGTTCTCGTAGAACTCCTTGGCCCGGTCCAGGTCCGACACGGGCAGCGTGACGACTTCGAGCGTCCACTCCATGGCTTGATCCCTTCCTTCACGGGGTGCGGTACGGGTCCGCGTACCGCTCCGGCGCGCTCATCGTACGGATACTTGTTCGATTGCGGGGGGTTTCGGCGGCCCCGGCCGGCCCGCGGTCACGTGAACCGCCGCCGCGTCCCGTCGTCCTCCTGTCCGCTCCATGCTTGCGTCCCGGGGCGGACCTCGCACGCGCGGGGAACGCGTCGAGCCCCACCGCGTCACCGCTCGGTAGGCTCTGGCCAGGACAGGCGAGCGAAAGGCGTGCGGATGACGCTGCCGCAAGGGCGCAGGAGCAGCACGTTCACGCGGCTGCTGCGGCACGGATTCACCGACCCGTCGGCCGCCGAGCGGCTGCTCGCCGCGCCCGGTCTCGACGCCGTGCGCGACGACCCGGTGCTCCTCGACGCGCTCGGCGCCACCGCCGACCCCGACCTGGCGCTGCTCGGCCTCGTCCGCCTCGTGGAGGCGCAGCCGGCCGAGCCCGCCAAGCCCGAAAAGACCGCCGCGACCGCCCGGCGCGAGCTGCTCGACACCCTCGTCAGCTCCAAGCCGCTGCGCGACCGCCTGCTCGGCGTCCTCGGGGCGTCCGAGGCGCTCGCCGACCACCTCGCCCGGCACCCGCGCGACTGGCGGGCCCTGGTCACGTACGAGGCGGCCGATCTGCACCCGGGCGTCGAGGACTTCGAGCGCGGCCTCGCCGGGGCCACCGACCCGGTGTCGCTGCGCGTCGCCTACCGCCGCTGCCTGCTCGCCATCGCCGCCCGTGACGTGTGCGGCACGACGGACGTCGCCCAGGCCGCCGCCGAACTGGCCGACCTCGCCACCGCGACGCTGCGCGCCGCGCTCGCCATGGCCCGCGCGGACGCGCCCGCCGACGCCGCGCAGTGCCGCCTCGCCGTGATCGCCATGGGCAAGTGCGGCGGCCACGAGCTGAACTACGTGTCCGACGTCGACGTCATCTTCGTCGGCGAGGCCGCCGACGGCGCGGACGAGGCGAAGGCGCTGCGGGCCGCGACCCGGCTCGCCTCGCACATGATGCGGATCTGCTCCGACACGACGGTCGAGGGCACCATCTGGCCCGTCGACGCCAACCTGCGCCCCGAGGGCCGCAACGGCCCGCTCGTGCGCACCCTGTCCTCGCACCTCGCCTACTACCAGCGCTGGGCCAAGACCTGGGAGTTCCAGGCACTGCTCAAGGCCCGGCCCGTCGCCGGCGACATCGAACTCGGCGCGGAGTACGTGGCCGCCGTCGAGCCCCTGGTCTGGCAGGCCGCCGAGCGCGAGAACTTCGTCGCCGACGTGCAGAAGATGCGCCGCCGCGTGGTGGCGAACATCCCGGCGGGCGAGGTCGACCGCGAGCTGAAGCTCGGCCCCGGCGGCCTGCGCGACGTCGAATTCGCCGTACAGCTCCTCCAGTTGGTGCACGGCCGCGCGGACGCCTCGCTGCGCAGCGGTACGACGCTCGACGCCCTGGCCGCGCTCGCCGCCGGGGGCTACGTCGGCCGCGTCGACGCCGCCCAGCTCGACGACGCGTACCGCTTCCTGCGCTCCCTCGAACACCGCATCCAGCTCTACCGCCTCCGCCGCACCCACCTCGTCCCCGAGGGCGACGCCGACCTGCGCCGCATCGGCCGCTCCCTCGGCATGCGCACCGAGCCCCTCACCGACCTCGGCCGCGCCTGGAAGCGGCACACCACCGTCGTGCGCCGGCTGCACGAGAAGCTCTTCTACCGCCCGCTGCTGGACGCCGTCGCCCAACTGGCCCCCGGCGAGAGCCGGCTGAGCACCGAGGCGGCCCGCGAGCGGCTCGTCGCGCTGGGGTACGCCGACCCGTCCGCCGCCCTGCGCCACCTGGAGGCCCTCGCCTCCGGCGTCACCCGCAAGGCCGCCATCCAGCGCACGCTCCTGCCGGTCCTCCTCGGCTGGTTCGCGGACTCCGCCGACCCCGACGCGGGCCTGCTCGGCTTCCGCAAGGTGTCCGACGCGCTCGGCAAGACCCCCTGGTACCTGCGCCTGCTGCGCGACGAGGGCGCGGCGGCGGAGAACCTCGCCCGGGTGCTCTCCGCGGGCCGGCTCGCCCCCGACCTGCTCCTGCGCGCCCCCGAGGCGGTCGCCCTGCTCGGCGACGAGCGCGGCCTGGAGCCGCGCGGGCGCGCCGCCCTGGAACAGGAGGTCCTGGCCGCCGTGCGCCGCGCGGATGGGCCCGAGCAGGCCGTGGCCGCCGCCCGCGGGGTGCGGCGGCGCGAGCTGTTCCGCACCACCGCCGCCGACCTCATCGCCTCGTACGGCAGCGCGGGCGGCGACGCGGGCGCGCTCGTGGACCGCGTGGGCACCGCCGTGTCCGACCTGACCGCCGCCACGATCGCGGGCGCCCTGCGCGCCGTGGTCCGCGACGGCTGGGGCGACGAGCTGCCCACCCGCTTCGCCGTCATCGGCATGGGCCGCTTCGGCGGGCGCGAGCTGGGCTACGGCTCCGACGCCGACGTCATCTTCGTGCACGAGCCCCGCGAGGGCGTCGACGACCAGGAGGCGGCCAAGGCCGCGAACAAGGTCGTCGCCGAGATGCGGCGGCTGCTCCAGCTGCCCTCCGCCGACCCGCCGCTCCTCATCGACGCCGACCTGCGCCCCGAGGGCAAGAGCGGCCCACTGGTGCGCACCCTGAAGTCGTACGCCGCCTACTACCGCCGCTGGTCCCTGGTCTGGGAGTCCCAGGCGCTCCTGCGCGCCGATCCCGTCGCGGGCGACGCGGACCTCGGCAGGGCCTTCGTCGACCTTGTCGACCCGCTGCGCTACCCCGCCGAGGGCCTCGGCGACGAGGCGGTCCGCGAGATCCGCCGCCTCAAGGCCCGCATGGAGTCCGAGCGGCTCCCGCGCGGCGCCGACCCCACCCTGCACACCAAGCTGGGCCGCGGCGGCCTCTCCGACGTGGAGTGGACCGTCCAGCTCCTCCAGCTCGGCCACGGCTGGGCCGAGCCCGGCCTGCGCACCACGCGCACCCGCGAGGCCCTCGCCGCGGCCTGCGCGGCGGGCCTCATCCCCGGGGACGAGGCGGAGACCCTCGACGAGGCGTGGGTGCTCGCCACCCGCGTGCGCAACGCGGTGATGCTGGTGCGGGGGCGGGCGGGCGACACCTTCCCGTCCGACGGCCGCGAGCTGGCGGCCGTCGCCCGTTACCTCGGGTACGAGACCGGCCACGTCGGGGACATGCTGGACGACTACCGCCGCACGACGCGCCGGGCCCGGGCCGTCATGGAGCGCCGCTTCTACGGGGCCTAGCCGCCGGGCCTCAGCGCCCGGCGGGCAGGGGTGGGATCTGCTGCGGGAGGGCGTGCGGAAGGGCCCCGTACCAGAGGCGGACGACCGTGTAGCCGAAGGCCAGGCAGATCATGCCGCCCACCGCGTCCAGCCAGAAGTGGTTGGCGGTGGCGACGATGACCACGAGCGTCGCCACGGGGTACAGCAGGCCGAGGACCTTCGCCCAGGGCACCGAGGCGAGGGCGAAGATGGTCAGGCCGCACCACAGGGACCAGCCGATGTGCATGGACGGCATCGCGGCGTACTGGTTCGACATGTTCTTGAGGTCGCCGGACGCCATCGAGCCCCACGTGTTGTGCACGATGACGGTGTCGATGAAGTCCCCGCCGGGCATCAGGCGGGGCGGCGCCAGCGGATACAGGTAGTAACCGAGCAGGGCCACCGCGGTCGTCGCGAAGAGGACCAGGCGCGAGGCCGCGTACCGCCCGGGATGACTGCGGTACAGCCACACGAGGACACCGAGCGTGACGACGAAGTGCAGTGTCGCGTAGTAGTAGTTCATGCCGACGACGAGCCATGTCACGGAATCCACCGCGTGGTTGACCGAGCGCTCCACGGCGATGCCGAGGGTGCCCTCCACGTCCCAGATCCAGTCGGCGTTGCGCAGCGCCTGCGCCTTCTGCTCCGGCACCGCGTTGCGGATCAGTGAGTACGTCCAGTAACTCACCGCGATCAACAGGATCTCGAACCACAGCCGTGGTCGCCGGGGCGTCCGCAAGCGGCGCAGAAAATTCCGCCCAAAGCGGTCATCCGGCTCGCCCGCGATGGGTGATGTGGTGGGCCGGCGGCGGCCTTCCAGTGTCGTCACAGTCATCTCACCCATAGGGACAGAGTCTGCCAGATACCCACCTCACCTCAGATCATCCCCCCGATGGGTTCCGGGCGCACGCCCTACGCCTCAGGGACGAGGTGCTTCAGGCCTGTTTCCCAGGGGGTGCTCCCGGCTTTCCTGGGGGGTGCCCCCGGCGCCGGGGCGCCCGTCCGGGCACATCGCCGTGGAGCCGCGCACGACCAGCTCCGGCATGAAGACGAACTCGCTGTGCGGCGCCGGAGTGCCCGCGATCTCCTCCAGGAGGGTGCGGACCGCGGCCTGGCCCATCGCGGGCACGGGCTTGCGGATCGTCGTCAGGGGCGGATCCGTGAAGGCGATGAGCACCGAGTCGTCGAAGCCGACCACGGAGACGTCGTCCGGCACCTGAAGGCCCCGGTCCCGCACGGCCCGCACCGCGCCGAGCGCCATCATGTCGCTGGCGCAGACGAGCGCCGTGCAGCCGCGGTCCAACAGCGCGGACGCCGCCGCCTGACCGCCTTCGAGCGTGTACAGGGAGTGCTCGACGAGGTCCGTCTCGACGGTGTCCGGCGCGAGCTGGAAACGCTCCCTCATGGTGCGCGTGAAGCCCTCGATCTTCCGCTGCACCGGCACGAAGCGCCGCGGCCCGAGGGCCAGGCCGATGCGGGTGTGGCCGAGCGAGGACAGGTGCGTGACCGCGAGGCGCATGGCCGCGCGGTCGTCGGGCGAGATGAACGGCGCCCGCACCGCGGGCGAGAAGCCGTCCACGAGCACGAAGGGGACGCCCTGCGCGCGCAGCCGCTCGTAGCGCTCCGTGTCCGCCGTGGTGTCCGCGTGCAGGCCCGAGACGAAGATGATGCCCGCGACGCCCCGGTCCACCAGCATCTCCGTCAGCTCGTCCTCGGTGGAGCCGCCGGGGGACTGGGTGGCCAGGACGGGCGTATACCCCTGCCGGGTGAGGGCTTGCCCGATCACCTGGGCGAGCGCGGGGAATATCGGGTTCTCCAGCTCGGGCGTGATCAGGCCGACGAGGCCCGCGCTGCGCCTGCGCAGCCGTACGGGCCTCTCGTAGCCGAGGACGTCGAGCGCGGCGAGCACGGACTGGCGGGTGGCCGCAGCGACGCCCGGCCTGCCGTTCAGGACCCGGCTCACGGTCGCCTCGCTGACCCCCGCCTGGGCTGCGATGTCGGCCAGTCGCGCGGTCACAGGATTGGACTGTACCGGGCGAGTCTCACGCTGCCCACCAGACCGTCGTGTCGGGAGGTACGACGGTGCCCGCGGCGGAGCAGTCCAACTCGGCCCCCGAGAGGTCCGAGTTGGCGCTGCTCAGGAGCAACCGGCCGGGTGCGGGAAGCGTCACCGGGCGGTCCGAGAGGTTCACGGCGACGACGACACAGGCGCCGGCACCGCCGGGACCCTCCCCCGCGCGCCTGCGGAACAGGAGCACGCCCTCGGGGGATTCCAGCCACTCCACGCCGCCGCCCGCCCCCAGGGCGGGATGCGCCCGGCGCGCGGCGAGCGCGGCGCGGTACAGCGCGAGCGTCGAGCCCGGGTCCGCCTCCTGCGCCTCGACGGTCAGCTCGCTCCAGGCGGCGGGCTGCGGCAGCCAGCTCGGGCCGCCGTCGACGGGTCCGAAGCCGAACGGCGGCCTGCTCCCCGACCACGGCAGCGGCACCCGGCAGCCGTCGCGGGTGCCCTCCTGCCCCGCGCCGCCCTGGCCCGAGCCGCGGAAGAACGCCGGGTCCTGGCGCACCTCGTCGGGCAGGTCCGTGACCTCGGGCAGGCCCAGCTCCTCGCCCTGGTAGAGGTACGCGGAGCCGGGCAGCGCCAGCATCAGCAGCGTCGCGGCGCGCGCCCTGCGCAGGCCGCGGGCCGGGTCGCCGGGGGCCAGGCGCGTGGCGTGCCGGACCACGTCGTGGTTGGAGAGCACCCAGGTCGCGGGGGCGCCCACGGCGTCCATGGCGGCCAGTGAGCGGTCGATCACGGCACGCTGGGCCGCCGCGTCCCACTCCGTCGTCAGATAGGCGAAGTTGAAGGCCTGGTGCAGCTCGCCCGGGCGCAGGTACAGGGCGCTGCGCTCCACCGTCGGCGTCCAGGCCTCGGCCACGGCGACGCGGTCGCCGTCGTAGGAGTCGAGGACGGCACGCCAGTCGCGGTAGACCTCGTGCACGCCGTCCTGGTCGAAGTACGGCGTGGGCCGCGAGCCGAGCAGCTTGACCTGTTCGCCGTGGCCGACGTCCGGCAGGCCCGGCGCCTTGATCAGGCCGTGCGCCACGTCGACGCGGAAGCCGTCGACGCCGAGGTCGAGCCAGAACCGCAGCACCGAGCGGAACTCCTCGCGCACCGCCGGGTGCTCCCAGTTGAAGTCGGGCTGCTCGGGCGCGAAGAGGTGCAGATACCACTCGCCGTCCCCGGTCCGGGTCCAGGCCGGGCCGCCGAACACCGACTCCCAGTCGTTCGGCGGCAGTTCGCCGCCCCCGCCCTTGCCGGGACGGAAGTGGAACCGCTCCCGCCACGGCGATCCGGGCCCCTCCGCGAGCGCACGGCGGAACCACTCGTGCTGGTCCGAGCAATGGTTCGGCACGATGTCGACGATCACGCGCAGGCCGAGCCCGTGGGCCGCGCGCACCAGGTCGTCGGCGTCGGCGAGGGTGCCGAACATGGGGTCGACCGCGCGGTAGTCCGCCACGTCGTACCCGGCGTCGGCCTGCGGTGACGCGTAGAACGGCGAGAGCCACACGGCGTCGACGCCGAGCCGTCTCAGATGGGGGAGCCGGGCGGTGACGCCCGGCAGGTCGCCCATGCCGTCGCCGTCGGAGTCGGCGAAGCTGCGCGGGTACACCTGGTAGATCACCGCGTCGCGCCACCACTCGGCGCGCGCGGGGGCGGTGGTGCGGTCGGCGTCGTCGGCCGGTGCGTCGGTGAGGTCCTGGGTCATGAAGTCCCTTGCCGGTACGGGGAGCGAGCGCGCCCCCGGCGTCGCACCGGGGGCACCGGACGCCTTGGTGAACGCCCGGCGGGAGGCGAAGGTCACGAGGGGGAGCACGCGGCGCGGCCCGCGCGACGTCACCTGTACGGGGCGCACAGGTGCCGTGCGCTCCCCAGGAGCGTGCCGAAGCGCTAGCGTGGACGGGCGATCCGAGCGTGCCGACGGGCTCGCTGCCGTCCATCGCTCCGGGGGGCCGTCCACTTGGGCGTCATGGAAAACGTCAAGGGCTACGAGGAAGCGACCAGACCGGGCATCACCACGGTCCTGGTCGTCGACGACGTGCCCGCGAGCCGGTACGCCCTGGGCGCGGTCCTGCGCCGGGCCGGCCACCGGGTCCTGCTCGCGGGGAGCGCGGGCGAGGCCCTGCACGCGCTCGACGCCCGGCTGCGCGCCGGCGAACTGCCCGACGTGGCGCTCGTCGACGTCGGCCTGCCCGACATGAGCGGCTACGAACTGTGCCGCCGCATGAAGGAGTCACCGACGACCGCGGCCCTGCCCGTGGTGCACTTCTCCGCGGTCGCGCACGGCTCCCTGGACCGCTGCCGGGGCCTCGACGCCGGCGCCGAGGCGTTTCTGACCGTGCCCGCCGAGCCGGAGGAGATCCAGGCGGTGGTGCGCGCCGCCGCTCGCGGAGCCCGGCGCCGCAGCGCGGCCACGACCCGGGCGGGCCGCCTCACGCTGCTCGCCGAGGCCGTCCTGGACATCCAGTCGGCGGGCTGCCCGAGCGAGCTGGCCGAGACCGCCGCCACCCAGGCCGCCCGGCTCAGCGGCACGCCCGCCGTGGCCTTCGTCCTCGACGACGAGGGCGAGATGCACCGCGGCCTCTCCCGCCGCCGGGCCGCCACGGCGCTGCCCGACCTGGGTGCCCACGACGCCGTGGCCCGGCTGATGCGCAGCCTCATGTCCGGCAGGACCGGCGCCCACAGCACGGTGATCCCCGTGCCGGTCTGGCCCGCCGGGTTCTTCGGCGCGGGCCCCTTCGAGCCGGGCCCCGACATCATCGAGCCGTTCTCCGATGCGCAGGCCGCCCACACCGCCCCCGCCGCCCCCGGGGGCAACGGCGCGGGGCCCGGCGGACACCGCGGCGACGAGGGCGCGCCCGCGACGCCGGGCGCGTACGACGGCATGCTGCTCGTCCCCGACGGCACCCCCCTCACCCAGCCCGACGGCGCGCTGCTCGCCCTGGCCCGCACGCGCGACGACCACGCCCCCGTGTGCCTGGCGACCCCGGCCCACGCGCGCGATCACGCCGCCGAGCTGACGCGCCTCGCCCACGCCACCGCACGCGTAGCGGAGCAACTGTTCATGTACGAGAAGGAACGCCACGTCGCCCTCACTCTCCAGCGCAGCTTCCTGCCGGCCCGGCTGCCGCACACCCCGGGCGCGGAGGTCGTCGTCCGCTACGAACCGGCCTCGCGGCAGGCCGAGATCGGTGGTGACTTCTACGCCGCGCTGCCCACCGCCGCGGGCGTGCTCACCGGCATCGGCGACGTCGCGGGGCACTCGCTGGAGGCGGCCACGGTGATGGTGGAGCTGCGGCACGCGCTGCGCGCCTACTGCGTGGAGGACCCGGACCCCGGCGTGCTCGCCGAGCGCCTGGACCGCATGCTCCAGCGCTACCACCCGGACGTCACGGCCACCCTGTGCCTGGTGCTCGTCGACCCGGCGACGGGCCGCGCCCGGGTCGCCAACGCCGGTCACATCCCGCCCCTGATCGTCCACGACGCCGGCGGGGCCGAGTACGTCAGGGCGCGGGGCCCGCTGCTCGGCCTCGGCCTGTCGCGCCCGGAGACCGCCGAGGTGCGCCTCACCCGCGCGGACCGCCTTTTGATGGTCACCGACGGCCTGATCGAGACGCGCGGCACCGACCTCGCCGTGTCGATGGAGCACCTGCGCCTCGCCGCCGCCGGAGCGCCGCGCGGCGCGACGGCCCTGTGCGACACGCTCATCGAGTGCTTCGGCCGCGAACGGGACGACGACATCGCGCTGTTGGCGCTGCGCCTCACCGACGAGGACTGACCCGCCGCCGGACGGGCGGGCGGCTAGGACGGCAGCACGGCGGGCGGGGCGAGCGCGGCGAGGCGCGACAGCAGGTCGGCGAACGGGCCGTCGGACGGCTCGTCGGCCAGGACCCGGCCGAGCAGCCCGGCCATCTCCGTGTCGTACGCGGCGCTGACGGCGGCCAACGCCGCGAAGTCGTGCACGAGTTGCAGTTCGAGGTCGGCACGCGGAATGCGGCGGCCGTCCAGCCAGATCAGGGCGGTGGACTCGGCGAGGGAGATCCAGGAACGCACGACCAGCTCAAGGCGGGCGGGCGGCGCGGCGATGTCCAGGTGCGCGATGATCTGGTCGTACGCCGCCTGGCGCACCGAGTCGATCAGGGCGTTCGTCGTGGAGGAGCCGACGGCGGGGCCGCCGCGCATCAACGCGTAGAAGCCGGGCCCGTGCTCGTCGACGAAGCCGAAGAACCGGCCCGTCACCCGCAGGAGGCGGGCGCCGAGCGGCCCTTCGCGCGGCTCCACGAACCGCTCGGCCAGTTCGTCCGCGGCCCGCTTCAGGGCGGCCTCGTACAGGCTGAGCTTGCCGGGGAAGTAGTGGTACACGAGCGGACGCGAGATGCCGGCGGCCGAGGCTATCTCGTCGATGGAGACGTCCTCGGGCGAGCGGTGGCTGAACAGTTCGAGCGCGACCCCGATCAGCTGCTGCCGCCGCTCCTCCACGCCCATCCTGCGCCGCGTCCCCGTAGTCATGCGAACACTCTACCGATCCGGCCCGCGGGTGAACGGAGGCCCCCGCTCCGCCCGTTCGCCGCCGTGGCGCGCGGTCACAGGTCGAGGACGATCCGCTCTCCTCGTGCCCGGGACACACAGATCAGCATGGAGTCGCCGCGCTCGCCGTCGGTGAGGAGTTCGTCCCGGTGGTCGATCTCGCCCTCCAGGACCCGCTGTTGGCAGGTGCCGCAGAAGCCCTGCTCGCAGGAGTACGGCGTGCTCGGCAGCTCCGCGCGGACGGCGGCGAGCACCGTGGTGCCCCCGCCGACGGACACCGTGCGGCCGGTGCGGCGCAGTTCGACCTCGAAGGCGCCGCCGTCCGCCGTGGCGCGGGGCGCGAACCGCTCCAGGTGCGGCGGGCTCTCCTCGGGCAGCGCCGCGGCGACGGCGTCCATGAGGCCTTCGGGCCCGCACACGTACACGGCGGCGCCCCCGGCCGCGGCGCCGCCGAGGAACCCGGCGACGTCCGGCCGCCCGTCCTCGTCCTCGGCGACGACGGTGACCCGGCCCCCGCCGGCCTTCTCGACCTCGTCGAGGAAGGGCATGGAGGCCCGGCTCCGGCCGCAGTACAGCAGCCGCCAGGCGCCGCCCCTGGCCTCGACGGCGCGGATCATGGGCAGGACCGGGGTGATCCCGATGCCGCCCGCGACGAACGCGTACGCGGGGGCGTCCGCGACCAGCGGGAAGCGGTTGCGCGGCCCGCGCACCTCGACCTCCGCGCCCTCGCGCAGCACCTCGTGCACCTCGCGCGAGCCGCCCCTGCCGCCCTCGTCGACGCCGATCAGCCGGGTGGCGATGGTGTACGAGGACGGGTCGGCGGGGTCGCCGCACAGCGAGTACTGCCGTACGAGCCCCGATGGCAGCACGAGGTCGAGATGGGCGCCCGGCTCCCAGGCGGGCAACGCCTGGCCTTCCAGGCGCAGTTGGACGACGCCGTCAGCGACCGTCTCGTGCCGGGTGACGCGCAGCCGCAGCGCCCGCGAGCGCGGCTGCCCGGAGAGGGGTGTGTCGAGGGCGGGCAGCGGCCACAGCGGCGAGGCGCCGATGCGGCGGCGCAGCGCTCGCCTGGTGCGGCCCGCGACCAGGGCGGCGCCGGTGAGGAGGAGGGCGGTGCGGGCGGCGCGGGGCAGCGGCATGGTCACGCGGCTCCGTTCGCGCGGGCCTCGGCGGCGGTGGCGGCGGGGGAGGAGGCGAGGTAGGCGACGGCCTGGGCGGTGCTGCCCTCCTGGGAGGGGTGGTAGGAGCGGCTCAGGTACCGGGGGATCGAGCGGATCATGGCGCCGGTGGTGGGCAGCGTGCCCGCGCGCCCGCTCCGGTGGAAGTCCCTGAAGGTCGCCTTCCCGCCGGGCAGCGCCGGGTCGTTCTCCATGAAGAAGCGGGCGCCGCGCTGCCACAGGAACACCAGCGCGCCGAAGGCGGTGGCCCAGGTGCGCACCCGCCGCCGGTAGGAGCCGTCGACGTGCAGGAACAGGTCGAAGGCGACGGAGCGGTGCTCGACCTCCTCGGCGCCGTGCCAGCGCAGCAGGTCCAGCATCGTGGGGTCGGCGCCGCGCCGGTCCAGCTCCCGCGCGTTCAGGACCCAGTCGCCGAGGAAGGCGGTGTAGTGCTCGATGGCCGCGATCATCGCGACGCGTTCGAGCAGCCACCAGCGCCGTGCCCGGCCCGGCGGCAGGGTGCGGTCGCCGAGCAGCTTCTCGAAGAGCCAGTCGACCTGCGCGGTGTACGGGGTGGGGTCCAGGCCCTGCTCCCGCAGGTGCGGCAGGACTTCGTCGTGGGCCTGGGAGTGCATGGCCTCCTGCCCGATGAACCCGATGACGTCCGCGCGCAGTTCCTCGTCGCGGATGAGCGGGAGCACCTGCTTGTACACGTGCACGAACCAGCGCTCGCCCGCGGGCAGCAGGAGGTGCAGGACGTTGATCGTGTGCGTGGTGAAGGGGTCGCCCGGGAGCCAGTGGAGGGGCGTCTTCTCCCAGGAGAAGGAGACGTTGCGGGCCTTGAGCGGTATGTGCTCGGAGGCGACGGGCTGGGGGAGCCGGGCCTTCGTGTTAGACATGGCGTCAATGTACGGCTGAGTAACCCCACGGGTACACCCCTCGGCGGGGGCTTTTCGGCCCGCGCCCCATAGGGGCGCGGGGAACTGCGCGACAAGCCACGACGGTCCGCAGACGATCGACGGCGGAACTCAGTGAAGAAGGCTGAGTTCCGAGCCGTCCGCGAGCCTCGCGCTCAGCTGAAGCCGTTCCCCTCGCCTCGCGGGCAGCGCGGCCACGGGACCGGCAACAGGCCCTCGCCCGGAGACCCGCACCGATGCCACGTCCTCGCTGCCCGCGGCGAGGACGTACCACTTGCCCGTACGCGCCTTCCACAGCACGCCCGCGAGCACGCGCGGCTCCCGCTCGCCGCAGGCGGGCGAGTTCTCCGCCTTGGCGGCGACGGCGCCCGCGGCGGCGCCGGGCGTCAGGACCTGGGCGAGGGTCCGGCTCCCGCCGCCCTGCCAGGTCTCCGCGCGGGTGCACACCCACCGCGCAGGGCCGCTGCCGTCGGGCAGGTCCTGGCGGGCGTACTGCCAGGCGTTGACGGACCGGACGCCGTGCGACCGCGCGGCGGCGAGGGAGCACGCGGTGCGCTGCCAGTCGGCGGCGCGGGCGTCGCGGGGCGCGGCGGGCCGGCCCGCGGTGAGGCGGGCGGGGGTGAGTTCGCCGAGGTCGGTGGACAGGCGCGTGGCACCGTCCGCCTCGCGCAGCTGGAGCGCGTTCCAGGAGCGGCAGTCGCCCGCGAGGGCGGGGCTCGCGAAGGGCGCGGTGACGCCGTCGGGGCCGCGCCGCAGGGCGGTGGCGGCGCCGTCAGGATCGAGCAGGTCGCGGACGGCGGCGGACCGCACCCACGGGGCGGTCAGATAGCGGACGTTGCCGTCGGAGCGGCCGAGGACGACCGCGCCGGAGTCGGCGGCGGTGGCGCCGTCGACCCGAGCGAAGTCGAGCGCGGCGCCGCCGGTGCCGTCGGTATCGTTGTCGGGCTCGGCGTACCGCACGACGCGCAGGCCGTCGTGGAGGAGGACGACGCGCGCGGCGTCGACCTCACCCGCGAAGAGCAGCTGGGCGGGCCCGGGCGGCGCCCCGGCCGCCGTGCCGGGCGTCGCCGACACCCGTACGTTCTCGCCGGGACGCGCCCACACCGCGAGGGCGCGGCGCAACAGGGCGCTGTCGCCGACGAGTTCGCCGCGGGCGGGCCACACCGTGAAGTCGGTGCGCGGGGACCGCTTCCAGGCGGCGGGCGCGGCCTTCGTGAGCTTGCCGGGGTCCAGCGCGGCCTCGGCGGCCGGGTTCTTCGCGTACGGGGGCGCGGCGGCGCCGTCCGGGCCCCAGCCGTCGCCCGGCATGCCGAGCAGCGCCCCGCAGACCAGGGCGGCCGCGGCGGCGACGGCCGCGGCCCGCAGGTGCTGCCTGCGCCGCATCAGGTCGGTGGGCCTGGCCTGGAGGGAGCACGGGTCGAACTCGGGGGACTCCAGGAGCGCGTACAGGGCCTCGACCCCGTCGGCCTCGGTGAGGGCGGCGTCCGTGTCGGCGACCCCGGCGGCGTCGAGGGCGCGGCGCACCTCGTCGTCCGCGAGCCGTTCGAGGCCGCGCAGCACATAGGCCGCGCGGGCGGGCGCGGACAGGGTGGAGAGCCGCTGGTCCAGGGCGAGTTCGTCGGCCCCGCCGGAGCGCGGGAACAGTCTGAGGCCCCACACCTGGGGCAGCACCGGCGGCAGCTGGGCCCGCTTGGGCCAGGCCCTGCGCTTGAGCGGGAGTCCCGCTTCGAGGGCGGCGCGCAGCACGTGGCGGCGTACGTAGGCGTAGCCGGGGCCCGCGCCCCGGCCGGGGCCGCGCTGGTCCGGCACGACCGCCGCCCGCGCGCGGCCGCGGGGCAGCGCCCGCTGGACGAGCGCGTGCGCGGTCAGGACCCGGCGGTTGCGGCCGAGGCCGGGCGGCAGGACCAGGTAGGCGAGGCGGACCAGGCGGGGGTAGTGCTCGACGAGGGCGGCTTCGGCCTGCTCGACGTCGACGAAGGACCTGGCGGGCCCGGTCTCCCCGGTCTCCCCGGCTTCTCCGGTCGGCGCGGCGGCTTGCGTGGACTGCGATGACGACACGTTCAGCAGAACGAGCGAATGCCCCTGCGGTCACTTCACACCGGGCCTCCCCGGGGGCTGGCACCCCCCGGGGGCCCCGGCCCTGTCGGCGCTTCGCGCCTCGTCCTCAAACGCCGGACGGGCTGGATGGTGCCGCTTGCGGCAGAGTTTTCAGCCCCTCCGGCGTTTGAGGACCGGGGGTCTGGGGGCGGAGCCCTCAGGATCGGGAAGGGGCGGGCCTGGGGCGCACCCGCGAGGGGTCAGGTCAGGTGCCAGGCGCTGAACTGAACGGCCCCCCGGGCCCCCGTGCCGCCGTTGGCCGCGGTCATGAAGAGGCCCACGTCCTGAGCGGCGGCCACCCCGGGCAGCGGCACCGTGGCCACCACCCGCCAGGAGGCGCCGTCGTCCGTGGACAGCTCCCCGGTGAAGGTGCCTCCCGCCCGGGTGAGGCGCAGCAGCACCGGCGCCTTGACGCCGGTGACGCGGCGGTAGGTGTCCAGGGTGCCGTCCCCGTTGGTGTCGTAGGAGAGGACGACCCCGTTGGCGGGCGTGACGGCGAGGTTCAGGAAGCCCGGGGAGCCCGGTGTGGACAGGGAGTTGCGGGCGATGACGCCCGCCCGCGCCCAGGGCCCTGTGGCCGCCTGGGAGTCGACCCGCACGGTCACGGCGACCCCGTCGCGCAGGGCCCCGGGCCGGAAGAGCGTGCCGAACTCCGCGGTGCCGCGCCACAGGTCGGCCCCGGCGCCGTCGATGGCGTACCGCCCGTCCAGCTCGCCGAAGACGGCGGAGTTGTTGGTGTAGGTCCGCAAGCCGGGACCGAGCGGCCCGGCTTCGAAGAGCGTGCCTTCGTGGACCGCCCGCACCCGCCGCTCGCCCTGGGGGCCGTACTCCACGGTGATCGTGTAGGGGTGGGGCCGGAGCGGCCGGTCGAGGGGCGTGTCGGGGGTGTGCGCGCGCCAGGCGACCGTACCGGAGCCCCCGGCGGGCACGCGGGGCAGCGAGGTCGGCCCGTCGGGCTCGGCGTCGACGCCGGTCAGGGCGAAGTCGACGCGGCCCGTGGCGCGCAGCCCGTTGACGTTGCGGAAGCGGGCCTCGACGCGCGCGCCGCCGCCGGGCGGGAACGCGGGCGGCTCGGCGGTGACCTCCAGGGAGCCCTGGTAGGGCGCGCGGGCGAGCGTGTCCCGTACCCGCGAGGCCGTACGGTACGCGTCCGTGACCGGCCGCAGCGGATGGTCGTCGCGGCGGCGGGTCCACGGCTCCTCGAAGGCGCCGAACCAGTCGACGGCCTCGGGCGGGCGGCCCGCCGCGAGGGCGTCGGCCAGCTCGTCCAGCCACCGCTGCCAGCGCGGCGTGTAGAAGTCGCGCAGCAGGCCGTGCCACTCGCGGTTGCCGTAGTCGTGCAGGTTGCCGCCCTCGGAGGTGGGCCGGTCGCCCCACACCGTGATGAGGACCCGGGCGGTGCGCTCGAACTCGGCGCGCTCGGTGTCGTTCGTGGCGAGCCGCCGCGCGTCGTCGATCCAGGGGCCGAGCAGGAACGCCTCGTGCGCGCCGGTCACGTCGTCCGCGAGGCGCATCAGGCGCAGCCACAGCGTGGCAAGGGCCCGGAAGGTGTCCTGGTCCTTGCGCCGGTACGCCGACGCGAGCTGGGGCAGGAGCTGGCGGCTGCGGTGGGCGAGGGCCTGCCGGGCCACGTCCACCAGGTCGTAGCGGTACGCGGCGCTGCGGCGAAGGCGCGGCGCGACGCCGAGCAGGCCCGCGAGCGCCGCGTCGAAGCGGGCGGGGTCGTAGGTGAGGGCGCGGGGCGCGTACTCGGCGGCGCGGTTCGCGGCGAGGTCGGGGCGGGCCGCGAACAGCGAGTCGTGCGGGTCGCTGCGCTCCACCGCCGTGTGCTGGTACGCGGTGTCGTGCAGGGCGCGCCAGGCGGACCGCGCGGCGCGGTCGTGCCCGCCGTAGCGGAAGCCGGCGTAGGCGGAGAACCACGCGGCGCGGTCCACCTCCTCATCGCGCCAGGCCAGTTCGGAGAACAGCTCGAAGGCGGCCGGGTCGCGGTCGGTGGCCTCCGGCAGATACGCGGTGCCCGCGAGGGCGCTGCCGGGCTTGTCGCGCCAGGCGAAGAATTTCTCCTGCCAGATGTGCGCGCGGGCGCCGAGGGTCGTGCGCCCGCCGAAGTTCGGTATCGAGCCGAAGCAGTAGGGCGTGCCGCCCCAGTCCTTCTCGCGGTCGGTGACGCCGCGGTAGCGGTCGGACACGCCGTCGACGATGAGCATCTTCTTCCGGTCGATGGCGTCCAGCAGCTCGGGCAGCGGGTTCTCCTGCCAGCCGAGGATCACCCAGGTCGCGCCCGGGTGCGCGGCGCGCAGGGCCTTCTCCACGCCGCGCGCGGCGTCGGGGACGGGCACGTCGCCCGCGGTGCCGCCCTCGTGCAGCAGGTCCATCTTGAAGTGGCCGGCCGCGCCGAACAGATCGCGCTGGTGGCGGTAGAAGGACGCGGCGACCCGCGCGAACGCGTCGGTGCGCGGGTCGAGCCAGTCGGGGCGCTTGAAGCCGTGCCAGGTGCCCTGCGGGACGACGCGGGCGTCACCGCCGTTGCGGGCGACGAAGCCGTCGGGGACGTGTCCGTAGTAGCCGGGCAGGACCGGCGCCATCCCTAACGCGCGCAGCCGGTCCATGATGCGGCGCCCCAGCTGCGCCCGCCGGGCGAGGAGTTCGGGCGAGAGCGGGCCGCCGTAGCCGGACAGGTTCTGGAGCAGCCACCAGGGCTGGTGCGAGGGCGCGGGCAGCCAGGCGCGGGACTCGGCGTCGGAGTACTGGAACTCGCGCAGGACCCGGTGGTAGACGGCCTCGGTGCCCGCGATGACGAAGACCTCGTTGCAGCCGTGCAGGGCGAGCAGGTCGATCATGCGCTCCCAGTACGGCCAGTCGGCGTACGGGGCGGTGTAGCCGTCGTTGGTGTCGTTGAGCGCGAACCGGTGGGGGAGCGCGGTGGATCGGGTGAGGGGGCGCGCGGGCGCGGGCAGGCGGCGCGGCAGGTTCAGCTGGCCGCCGTTCCAGGCGAGGTGCGCGCCGCACACGTACTTCAGGTACCAGTGGACCCCGGCGAGCAGCACGGCGGGAGTGGTGCCGGACACCTCGACGCGCCCGGTGGTCCCGGTCACGCGGAAGCGGTCACGGCCGCCGTGCGCCGGGACGAGTCTGAGGCGGAACTGGTCCGCGTGGTGCGGGAGCCGGCGATTGAGCACGGCGCGCGCCGCGTCCGTATCGAAGGCGGGGCCCTTCGTGGGCCCGTCGGCCGCGTGGGCCGAAGGGGCGGTGCCGAAGGCGGTGCCCAGGCCGGTGAGGCCGAGGGCGCCCGCGGTGCCGAGGACAGAGCGTCGCGATGGTTCGTACACGTGTACCCCCTGCGTCGTTGGCTGCGGCGCACGGTATCCGGGCGGCCGACGAGGCGCGATGGAACGTACGGACACGGCGCGTTCACATCGCCTGACGAGACAGGAGTGACGGATGAGGGGCATGGTGTGGGCGGCCGGGGCCGTTTCGGCCACCACGGTCGGCCTGGTGATCGCGGCCGGGCTCGCGGGCGACGGCGACGGCGGCGGTTCGGGGGCCGGCCCTGCGCGGCCCGTGGCCACCGGCACCCTGGAGCAGCTCGCGGCGATGGCAGAGTGCGCGCCGGACGTCCAGACGGACGCGGCGGAACTGCGCCAGGCGAACTGCCAGAACGGGGACGGCCGTTTCGTGCTCGCGACCTTCGCCACCGACCGCGGCGAGCGCGAGTGGCTCAACCAGGCCAAGGACTACGGCGGCACGTACCTCGTGGGCCGCAAGTGGGTCGCGGTGGGCGAGCCCGGCGTGCTCAGGGCGCTGCGCGGCCACCTCGGCGGGACGGTGGAGCGGTCCTCGCACCACACGTCGACGGGCTGACCGCGCGGCGCACCCGCAAGGGCGCGGGGCACCGCGCGATCAGCCGGCCACCGAAGGCACGCGGCGTCAAGAACGCGGCGTCAAGAACACCGACGGCCCTCGTTCAGGCACGCGGCGACACGCCGCATCAGCCTCTGGTCGAACACGTTGATGAAGTCACCGTGGTCGGTGACGGGCTTGTGGAGCTGCTCGGGGAAGGAGTCCACGGCGAAGCCGGGGCCCGGCGGCACGTCGTACACGATGCGCTGCACGAGCTGCGGCACGGCGCGGAAGCCCCGGGGGCAGCGGCCGCTGCGCGGGTCGGCGAACGCGACGTGTGTGCGGTGGTTGGCGCTGTCGGTGTTCCGGCCGTCCCAGCAGCTCTGGAAATTGAAGGTGCGGACGACCTTGCTGCCCTCGGGGCAGATCGGGTACTTGTCCTTCAGCTGCCGGTTCTCGAAACCGGTGCAGCTCCAGGATGCGTTGGCATTCGCGTCGCCGTTGGTGAACGCCTTGGCGTCGCCGGTGATCACGCGCAGGAACCGTGGCATCGCGGTGACCTTGCCGACGGGACTTCCGACGAACTTCAGGGTGACCTGGTCCGGCGTCTGGATCTCGCCGACGTTCTTGTCCCGGCCGCCGCCGTCCGCGTCGGAGTCGTTCTCGTCGTTTCCGTTCTGGAGCCGCAGGACGGGCCAGTAGTACGTCGACTTGTCGCCCTGGTTGCGGCAGCTGGTGCGGCCGTTCGCGAGTTCCTGGTCGCTGGAGAACGCGTCGGTCTCCTGGTTTCCGACGTAGTCGTGCATGTGGTGCGCGCCGTTGCTCACGCCGGGCGCCACGATGACGTTGTCCGGGTTGAACTTGCCGTTCTCGTTCGTGCCGCAGCGTGTGGTGAAGGTGCCACGTGACGCGCCGCGCTGGTTGCGGGGCTTTCGGACGTTGGGGCGTACGGAGGTGATGTCGACGAAGTCCCCGGCCTCGGGGCCGTTGCCCGCCTGGCCCTGGCCCTGGCCTTGGTCCTGCCCAGGCTCCTGGTCCTGGCCCTCGCCCGGCTCCTGGTCCTGGTCCTGGCCTGGCCCCTGGTCCTGGCCCGTGCCGTCCTGCGGTGGCGGGCCGTCGTCGTCGGCGCGCATGGTGCACGGCGCCATGCCGCCGAGGTTCCCGGGCGCCTGGCCACTGCGGTCGATCGCGGTCCGGATGGCCTCGATGGTCGGCCGCCGCTGTTCCTCGAGCGGGTCGAGGACGGCTCTCTGCCCCTCGGGGTCACCGGCCTCGGCGAAGCGCGTGTACGCCTCGGTGATCTGGCTGTCCAGGGCGGCGAGTTCGCGGTCGACATCGGCGCGCGCGTCGTCGGGTACCTCCGGCAGCTGGTTGCCCACGTCCGGGCAGCTGATGGTGGTGGCCCGGAGTCCGCCGTCCCGGGGCTGGGCCTGGGGCGGCGGACTGTCCTCGGCGCTCGCGTAGACGTTCACCGCGACGAGCCCGCCGGCGCCCAGGACGAGCGCCGCCGACGCGGCGATCGCCCGACCGGCCAGTTTTGATCGTTTTCGTGACGTGCGTCGTGTGGTGCGTCCCATGGGATGACGTACGCGTCAGGCGCCCGCCGTGTTCAACGCGGAACGGGTGAATCCCGTACGGCGCAGGGGAGTTGATCAGCGGCCCTGGTCGAGGAAGGCGAGAACCGCGAGGACACGGCGGTTGTCGTCGTCCGAGACCGGGAGACCGAGCTTGGCGAAGATGTTGGAGGTGTGCTTGGCGATGGCCCGCTCCGTCACCACGAGCTGCGCGGCGATCGCGGCGTTGGACCTGCCCTGTGCCATCAGCTCCAGGACCTCCCGCTCGCGCGGGGTCAGCGCGCCGAGCGGCTCGTTCGCGGACCGCCGCGACAGGAGCTGCTGGATGACCGTGGGGTCCATCGCCGTGCCGCCCGCCGCGACCCGGCGTACCGCGTCGACGAACTGCTCGGCGTCGAACACCCGGTCCTTGAGGAGGTACCCGACGCCGCCGTTGCCGTCGGCGAGCAGCTCGCGCGCGTACAGCTGCTCCACGTGCTGGGAGAGGACGAGCACCGGCAGGCCCGGGCGCGCGCGGCGCGCCGCGAGGGCGCACTGGAGCCCCTCGTCGGTGTGCGACGGCGGCAGCCGGACGTCGACGACGGCGACGTCCGGCTCGAGCTCCGCCAGCGCCTTGGTCAGCTCAGGCCCGGTCTCCACGGCGGCCGCGATCTCGAAGTCGAACGCCTCCAGCATCCGCACCAGGCCGTCGCGCAGCAGGAAGAGGTCTTCGGCTAGGACAACTCGCAAGGGATCTCCATGGTCACCATGGTCGGGCCGCCAACAGGACTGCTGACGGCGAGTATGCCGTCGAATGTACCGAGCCGCCGTTCGATCCCGCTCAAGCCCGTTCCCGAGCCGATGCTCGCCCCGCCCTTGCCGTTGTCGGTGACCGCGATGCGGAGCATGCCGTCCGCGTGGTGGACGTCCACCCAGATCCGGTCCGCACGGGCGTACTTGACCGCGTTCGTCAGGACCTCGCTCACCGCGAAGTACGCCGCCGCCTCCACCGAGGCGTCCGCCCGGCCCGCCAGGTCCACGTCCACGTCCGTCGCCACCGGCAGGCGCAGCGCGAGGGCCCGCACCGCGTCGCCGAGGCCGCGCTCGGCCAGGACCGGCGGGTGGATGCCGCGCACCAGGTCGCGCAGCTCGGTCAGCGCCTCGCCGGAGTTCTGCCGGGCCTTGGCGATCATCTCCTTGGCCTTGGCCGGGTCCTTCTCCACGATCGCCTCGATGGTGCCGAGGTCCATGCCCATGGCGACGAGGCGGGCCTGCGCGCCGTCGTGCAGATCGCGCTCGATGCGGCGCAGCTCGGCGGCGGAGCTGTCGACGGCGTCGTGCCGGGTCTCCTCCAGCCGGTCGACGCGCCGCGCCAGCTCCCGCTCCCGCATGGTGGCCGTCGGGGCGAGCAGGGTGCGCGAGAGCTGGAAGTGGGCGCGGAGCAGCGCCGGATTGACGTACAGGCCAAGGACGAAGAAGGCGCTGCCGAGCGCGGCGGCGGCGAACGCGGTGCTCTGCGAGGTGACGTGGATGAAGGCGAACCACTCGCCGCCGCCCGCGTCGTAGATCGGCTTCCAGACGCCGCAGGCGAGGACCCAGCCGTACACCATGTACAGGATCAGGGCGGGCGGAATGATCGCGGGGACGACGCCCAAGGACATGTTCACCAGGAGCCCCTGGAGGTCCCGCCAGGTCGCCGGGTCCTTGAGCATCCGGCGGCAGCGCTCCACCTGCCCGACCACGCCGCGGGCGGGGCGCGCGGGCTCCTGCCGGTACGGGACCGGGATCGGCACGTCCGCCCACTCCCCGGCGTGCAGGCGGTGCAGCGTCGTGTACTTGCGTACGGCGGTCAGGACCAGCGGGGTGGTGAACACGCCGATCCCGATCGGGATCAGCACGATCGACACCACCGAGAGCACGAAGAGCGTGATCGATCCGACCAGCGAGAGGACCGTCATGTACAGGCCGCGCGCTCCCGCGAGCAGGCTCTCGCGCACCCTCGACGTCTTCATGGTCTCCCTCTCATCGGCTGCCGTGACCGGCCGCGACCGGATGTGTCCGCCCGTGGCCCGCTGTGTCCGTGGTGTGTGAAACCACCGGACACCACAACAGTTTCCCTGGTCGGGGCGGTCCGGGTCATGCGGTCCCGCCCCCGGAACGGGGGTGTACCTGAGGACACCCCCGGGCCTCGCCCTGTGCTTCACCGAGAGGGGGGTTCGGCGGCTGGGGCCGGACGCCGCCGCTTCCTAGCGTGATCCCTGTCAACTCGCTTAACTCACGCTTACCAATGGGGGCGAAGGTCATGAGCGCCAAGAGGCTGAACCTCGCGGCACGACTCGGGGTGTGGAGCGCGCACCACCGCAAGAAGGCGATCATCGGCTGGCTGCTCTTCGTGGTGCTCGCCACCGTCGTCGGCGGCGCCATGGGCACCGTCACCGCGGACGACGACGAGATGGGCACCGGCGACCCGGCGCGGGCCGCGAAGATCCTCAAGGACGCGGACATCGACGAGCCCGCGGCCGAGCTGGTCATGGTCAGCGCACGCACCGCGGGCGGCTGGCGGGAGGCGGCCGCGGACCTCGCCACGGCGATCGAGAAGACGGGCGAGACGACGAAGGTGCGGCCGCCGCTGCCCTCCAAGGACGGCAAGGACGCGTTGCTCCGCTTCCAGCTCAAGGGCGCCTCCGACAAGGCCACCGACCGGGTCGGCCCGGTGCTCGCGGCCGTCGACGAGGCAAGGGAAGCGGGGAAGGCGCAAGGGATCGCCGTCCACCAGTTCGGCGACGCCAGCTCCGAGAAGTTCCTCAAGGACCTGCTCGCCGACGACCTGAAGAAGGCGGAGTTCATGGCCGTGCCCCTGGCGCTCGCCATCCTCCTGGTCGCCTTCGGCGCGGTCGTCGCCGCGCTGCTCCCGGTGGGGCTCGCGCTGACCGCCTGCGTCGCCGCCTTCGGCCTGCTCGGCATCGCCAGCCACGCGGTGAACATGGCCGAGACGACGTACTCCGTCATGTTCCTGATGGGCCTCGCCGTCGGCGTCGACTACTGCCTGTTCTACCTGCGGCGTGAGCGCGACGAGCGGGCCGCGGGCCACGACGCCGAGACCGCCCTGCGGATCGCCGCCGCGACCAGCGGGCGCGCGGTCCTCGTCTCCGGGCTCACCGTGATGGTGGCCATGGCGGGCATGTTCCTGTCGGGCCTGCTGCTCTTCAAGGGCTTCGCCGTCGCCACGATCCTGGTGGTGTGCGTGGCGATGCTCGGCTCCGTGACCGTCCTGCCCGCGCTGCTCTCCTGGCTGGGCGACCGGATCGACGCCGGGCGCATCCCCTTCCTCAACCGCCGCTCCAAGAAGGGCGCCCACGCCAGCGGCACCCTCGCCGGCACCCTGGTGAAGCCGGTCCTCGCCAAGCCGAAGCTCTTCGCCGTCGCCTCCGCCGGGCTGCTGCTGGCCCTGGCCGCGCCCGCGCTCGGCATGAAGACCGAACAGCTCGGCCTGGAGAAGCAGTTCGGCTCGGGCGCGCGCCTGTCCGTGGCGTACCGGGAGATCACCGACGAGTTCCCCGGCGGCCCCGCCCCCGCCCGCGTCGTCGTACGCGCCGACGACATCGGGGCCGCGCCGGTCGCGGACGGTCTGCGCGCGCTCACCGCGAAGGCGGGCAAGGGCGCCGAACTGACGCTGCACAAGGCCGCCGACGTGGCCGTGATCGAGGTGCCGCTGCCGGGCACCGGCAGCGACGCGGCCGCGAAGAAGGCCCTGGACGACCTCGGGACGGACGTACGGGACTTCCGCGCCGACACCCGGGCCGACGGCCTCCAGGCCTACGTCGGCGGGGAGCTGGCCGGGTCGCAGGACTTCAGCGACCAGCTCGGCAAGGGCATCGTGCCGGTCTTCCTCTTCATCGCCGCCGTCACCTTCCTGCTGATGCTCCTCAGCTTCCGCTCGGTGGTCATCGCGGTGACCTCGATCGCCCTCAACCTGCTCTCCGTGGGCGCGGCCTACGGCGTGATGACGGCCGTCTTCCAGCACGGCTGGGGCGCCTCGCTCATCGGCTCCGAGAAGGTCGGCGCCATCGAGAGCTGGATGCCGCTGTTCGTGCTCGTCGTCCTCTTCGGCCTGTCGATGGACTACCACGTGTTCGTGGTCTCCCGGATCCGTGAGGCGCGTGACCAGGGCCTCGACAACCGGGCCGCGATCCGCGAGGGCATCTCGCGGACCGCGGGCGCGGTGACCGGGGCCGCGGTGATCATGGTGGCCGTGTTCGCGGTGTTCGGCATGCTGTCCATGCAGGACATGCAGCAGATGGGCGTGGGACTCGGGGTGGCTGTCCTCCTCGACGCCACGGTGGTCCGCATGATCCTGCTGCCGTCCCTCATGACGCTGCTCGGCGAGCGGAACTGGCGTACGCCGCGCGGCCTCGGCTGGCTGCCCCAGGTCTCCCACGGCGAGACCCCGGCGGAGGCCCCGGCCCGGGTCAGGATCCCGGCGTAACCCCTCCGGGCGGGGAGGCGGGTCCCGCGGGGCTACGCCAGGGCCTTCGCCTCCTTGGCCGGGGCGAGGCCCACCTCCGGCCGGTCGGGGCGGCGCGGGGCCACCCCACCGAGGTCCTGGAGCCAGGCCCACGTGTCGGCCACGGTCGAGGCCAGGGGGCGGCAGCGCACCCCGGCCTTGGCCACGCTCGTGTCGTGCATCGTGTCGTACAGCTCACCCGGCGGCAGCCACACCGGCAGCTCCGACCACGGCTCGATCCCCGCGGCCAGGACGGCCTCCGGCGCCGTCCACCGCAGCTCGGCACCAGGCCCCCCGGCCACGTCCACGCAGGCCTGGAGCAGGTCCCCCATCGTGGCGTGGCCCTGGGGGCACACGAGGTTGTAGGGCCCGTGAAGGCCGGCCGCCACCGCGTCGAGCGTCCACCGGGCGAGGTCCCGTACGTCGATGTACTGGATGCCGGCCGCCCGCGGCCCGGGCGCGAGCACGGGGCCGCCCCGCGCGACGCGGTTCAGCCACCACGGGAGCCGTCCGATGTTCTCGTACGGGCCGAGGATGAGCCCGGCCCGCACGAGCAGCGTCCGCTCCGGCCCGAAGGCGGCCTCGGCGGCCAGCTCACCGCCCCGCTTGTCCTGCGCGTACGCCACCGCGTCCCCGTCCGGATCCCCGTCCACGACGGGGAACGACTCGTCCGAGCCCGCCTCGCCGGGGTAGCGGTACACCGAGCCGCTGGACACATAGACGTACCGCCCGGCGCGCCCCGCGAGCAGCCGGGCGGCGTCCCGCACGACCCGCGGCGCGCCGGACCAGGTGTCGACGACGGCGTCCCAGGAGCCGTCGCCCTCGGCGAGCGCGCCGAGCCCGTCGGGGTCCGTGCGGTCGAGGTGGACGGCCCGCGTCCCGGCAGGCGCCGGGTGCCGCCCGCGGTGGCAGACCGTCACGTCCCAGCCGCGTGCGAGCGCGGCCTCCGTGACGGCCCGCCCCACGAACTCCGTACCACCGAGCATCAGAAGTCTCATGATCCGACTCTGCACGCCCGGCCCGCCGCGCGGGAACAGGATTCCGCCAGCAGGAGAAAAGCGGTGCGGCGGGCGGAACGGGGTGGTCGGGTCAGCCCGCCGTCGGCGGCGCGTACTTGTAGCCCACGCGCCGCACCGTCTGGATCGTCCTGCGGTGCTCGGCCCCGAGCTTGCGCCGCAGCCGGGCGACGTGGACGTCGACGGTCCGCCCGTCGCCCACGTGGCCGTAGCCCCACACCGTCGTCACCAGCTGATCGCGGGTGTGCACCCGGTGCGGGTGCGCGACGAGGTGCGCGAGCAGCTCGAACTCCAGGTACGTGAGGTCTAGATGGCGCCCGTCGACGTGCGCGGAGCGTCGCGCGGTGTCGATCCGTACGGGCCCCTCGCCGCTCGCCCCGGCGGCCTGTTCGGGCTCGGCCGCGACGGCCGCGAGGTGCTCCTGCCCGGCGGGCAGCAGGACCAGATAGCCGATCATCGGCGGCTGGCCCGGCAGCGTGGGCAGGGTGTGCTGCGGCGCGGGCAGCAGGGTCGCGCCCGGCGGCAGGAAGCCGGAGAAGTCGGCGAGGTCGGAGATCCGCGCCACCTCGTCGGGGGCGACGGCCCGCAGCCGTCCCCGCGCGGAGGGCGCGGCGGGACGGGGGGCGGTGGCGGTGGTGGCGGCGTTGGCGGCGGTGAAGGTACGGGAGTTCGCCATGAGTCAGCTCTTTCGCGCTAAGGAGTCGTCGAGGACGTACGTCGTGCGCGTCAGGCCGGAGGCCGGGGAACGGCTTTAGAGGGCCCGCGCGTTCAGCGCGCGGCAACACACCCGGTCGAAGTCGTGGTGCTGCCGGGAAGGCCAGAAGGGCTCGAGGTCATGATGACCCGTCGCGGTGTTCTGGAAGCTGCCCATGGCCCCATTGAAGCAGATGGGAGCGGGTCCGGCGGACCCCTCTCGTACGTTGATACGCCGTCTCGGCATGTGGATGGCGTGAAGTGGCGCCCTTGACAAGGGACGTTGAGCGGCACGAAAGGGGCGCCCACCACAGCGGCGGGCGCCCCTCACGAAAACCGGCACGGCGTACGGAACGGTCAGACCTGGCCGGCCTTCTCCAGGGCCGCGCAGCAGGTGTCGACGAGCAGCCGCGTCACTACGTACGGGTCGACGTTCGCGTTCGGGCGGCGGTCCTCGATGTAGCCCTTGCCGTCCTTCTCGACCTGCCAGGGGATGCGGACGGAGGCGCCGCGGTCGGAGACGCCGTACGAGTACTCGTTCCACGGAGCGGTCTCGTGCAGGCCGGTGAGGCGGTCGTCGATGCCCGCGCCGTAGTTCTTGACGTGGTCCATCGGCTTGGAGCCCTCGCCGAGGGACTCGCACGCGGTGATGATGGCGGGGTAGCCCTCGCGCATGGCCTTGGTGGAGAAGTTGGTGTGCGCGCCCGCGCCGTTCCAGTCGCCCTTGACCGGCTTGGGGTCGAGGGTGGCGGAGACCTTGAAGTCCTCGGCCGTGCGGTAGAGCAGCCAGCGGGCCACCCACAGCTGGTCGGAGACCTCGAGGGGGGACAGCGGGCCGACCTGGAACTCCCACTGCCCCGGCATGACCTCGGCGTTGATGCCGGAGATGCCGAGACCGGCCTTGAGGCAGTTCTCCAGGTGAGCCTCGACGATGTCACGGCCGAAGATTTCGTCCGAGCCGACGCCGCAGTAGTAGCCGCCCTGCGCGGCGGGGAAGCCGCCGACGGGGAAGCCGAGCGGGCGGTCGCCCTCGAAGAACGTGTACTCCTGCTCGATGCCGAAGATCGGCTCCTGCGCCGCGAACCGCTCCTCGACCTCGGCGAGCAGGGCCCGCGTGTTGGAAGGGTGCGGGGTCATGTCCGTGTTCAGGACCTCGCACAGGACCAGGATGTCGGCGCCGCCGCGGATCGGGTCCGGGCAGGTGAAGACCGGCTTCAGGACGCGGTCGGAGGCGTGGCCCTCGGCCTGGTTGGTGGACGAGCCGTCGAAGCCCCACAGGGGCAGTTCGGCGCCCTTCGCGTCATCGGTGAGGATCTTGGTCTTGGAACGGAGCTTGGCGGTCGGCTCGGTGCCGTCGATCCAGATGTACTCAGCCTTGAAGGTCACGGGCTCATCCTTAAGAACACTTGGTACGGCGCAGTCGTGCGGGTGCTGCGGGCCGTGGCGATGACGGCAGCCTGTCAACACGCGATTTCCCGACCGTTGCCCATGTGTGAACCCCGTGTTACCTGGGGCGGGAGTGGCGCGGATCACCCCGCGGGGCCGGTCCCGGCCGGGGCGGGGCGCTATTTGATCACCGCGTTGGCCGCGGCGATCAGCAGCCCGATCGCCGCGTCGGCGACGCCGATCAGCACGGCCGAGCGCCTGCGGTAGCCGGAGCGCAGGGCGGCGAAGGTGCCCCAGCCGAAGAGCAGCCCCGCGTTCAGGACGAGCCCCGTGTAGGTGACGCTCCGCTCGGGCCAGCCCATGACCCCGGCGAGCACGAGCAGTGCGACGGTCGGCCAGCAGGCGATGACCACCGGCCACTCGTCGGCGAGCGCCCAGCCGAGCTGGCGCCAGCGGTGGCTGCCGCTGCCCGGCCGGTGCGTGGCCATGTGGTGGGCGTAGCCGTGCGCGAGCGCGGCCGTGCCCGCGGTGACCATGACCCAGGCGGCGTCGTAGTACGGCGTGAAGCGCTCGCCCTCGGACTGGAGCGCGGCGAGCAGCGCGCTCGCGAGCACCGTGCCGTACACGCCTCCGGCCAGCCAGCTCCGCACGGCGCGCTCCCTTCACTTCTCCCGCGCCGCCGGACCGGCCCGGGTGGAGCGCTCCACCCTACGTACCGATGTGCAGGGATTTGTAAAGATTTGCCCGCTCTTGCTGCTCGGTCGGGCGGCTGCTCGACCGGTCTGCCGCTCGGTCGGGCGGCTAGCGGCCGAGCGCGTCCCGTACCGCCTCCTCCGTGCGGGCCACCACCGCCGTGCCGTCGTCCGCGGTGATGATCGGCCGCTGGATGAGCTTGGGGTGCGCGGCCAGCGCCTCGATCCACGCCTCGCGGCCGGAGGCGTCACGGGGCCAGCGGGCGCGGTCCTTCAGGTCGAGTTCCTTGGCGGCGGCCTCCTGGGTGCGGGTGATGTCCCAGGGTTCGAGGCCGAGCCTGCCGAGCACCTCGCGGATCTCGTCGGGGGTGGGCACGTCCTCCAGGTAGCGGCGCACCGTGTACGCGGCGCCCTCCGCGTCGAGCAGCGTCAGGGCGCTGCGGCACTTCGAACAGGCGGGGTTGATCCAGATCTCCATGCCGCACACGCTACCTCCGAACCATCCGCCCCACGCCCCCTCAAACCCCCTCTGGCCAGGGGAGATTGCGATTCTGGGCGCAGGCGGTTGTCAGTGCCGGCACGTAGAATGGAAGCAATGTTCGAAGGGGCCCGCGAGGGTTCCCGAACCGCGACAGGAGGATGTCCGTGCCCGCTGCCGCAGTCCCGTCCGCGCCCGCCAAGCCGACCGCCCGCTCCCGTGACCGCACCTCGTCCCGCTCGTCCCGCCGCACCCCGTGCGCGGTCAAGCAGCCGCTGTTCGACGTCCCGTACGTCCCGATGGAGAAGCACCCCCTGCCGCCCGGCCGCCCCCGCGAGTGGTACATCACGCACAACCGCCGCCTGAAGGCCATGCGCCTGGCCATCGCCCTGCTCGACGCGGGCGTGTACGTGCCGAACCAGGCGAGCAACGTCCGGATACGCACGATGGCCGAGACGGTGGGCATCCACCCCCCGTCGGGCACCACGTGCCACATGGTGCGCGCCTTCATGCGCTACAACCGCTGACGGCCCAGGGGGAGAGCACCGCCCGACCACGGCAGAGGGGCGGGCCCGGGGTGTCCCGGGCCCGCCCGCCCGCCGAGAGGGGACCGCCCATGACCACCGCGGCCGAGCGCGCGGAGCGGGGCAAGGCCGCCCGCAAACGGGCCTCCCGGTCCTCGCACGGGGCCTGGATCCCCTCGGCGGACCGCCCCGACCCGGTGACCGTCCTGGAGCGGCAGTCCGCCGACCGCGTGCAGGACCTGCTCCCGGTCCGCTACGGCCGCATGGCCGCGTCCCCGCTGGCGTTCCTGCGCGGGTCCGCCGCCGTCATGGCGGGCGACCTCGCCGCCCAGCGCCACACCGGCCTCACCGTCCAGCTCTGCGGCGACGCGCACCTGTTGAACTTCGGCGTGTTCGCCTCGCCCGAGCGCCGCCTCCTGTTCGACCTCGACGACTTCGACGAGACCTGCCCCGGCCCCTTCGAATGGGACGTCAAGCGCCTCGCTGCCAGCGTCGCCGTGGCCGTCCGCGAGCGGGGCGGGGGCGAGGGCGGGGCCCACGACGCGGCCCTCGCCACCGTCACCGCCTACCGCACCGGCGTCCGGCGCCTGGCGCGCAAGGGCGAGCTGGACGTCTGGTACGCCCGTGTCGGCGCGGACGGCCTGCTGCGCCTCACCGGCTCCGCGCGCCACCGCGAGCACGCCGCGGCCCACCCGGACCGCGCGGGCCACCGCACCCGCCTCAAGCCCCTCGGCAAGCTCACCGAAGTCGTCGACGGCCGCCGCCGCATCGTCCATGACCCGCCCCTGCTCGAACCGGTGGGAGCCCCCGAGATGGCGGCCCTGCGCAAGATCTTCGGCGACTACCGCTCGACGCTCGCCGATGAGCGCCGCCTCCTGCTCGACCGCTACCGCTTCGTCGACGCCGCCCGCAAGGTCGACGGCGTCGGCGGCGTCGGCACCCGCTGTTTCGTCGTGCTGCTCACCGGCCGTGACGCCGGGGACCCGCTGTTCCTCCAGATCAAGGACGCCGTGCCGTCCGTCCTGGAGGAGCACCTGCCCGCCGGCCCCACCCTCCACCCGGGCCGGCGCGTCGTCGCGGGCCAGCGCCTGCTCCAGGCCGCGGACGACGTCTTCCTCGGCTCGATGACGGGCCCGCGGGGCCGTGCCTACTACTGGCGCCGGCTGCGCGACACGAAGGCCTCCGTGGACATCGCCGCGCTCGAACCCGCCGAACTCCTCGTCCACGCACGGCTCTGCGGCACCGCCCTCGCCCGCGCCCACGCCCGCTCCGGCGACCGCGTGGCCATCGCCGCCTACCTGGGCTCCGCCGACACCTTCGACCGGGCCGTCGCCGCCTTCGCCGTGCGCTACGCCGCCCAGAACGCGACCGACCACAAGGTCCTGACCAGCGCCATCGAGGCCGGGGCCCTCCCCGCGACCACGGCGTACTGAAGGGGCCCGGCACCCGCGGCCCCCGGTGTGAGGCACCGAGGCGGCGTTCCGCCGCCTGGACGGGACGGGCGGCACGCCCAGGCCCTAGCCGAGCTGCTCCGGCGTCACCGTGAGCCACCGCTTGTCCGCGGTGACGGGCTGCCCCAACTCCCGCTGCCGCGCGGCGTTCTTCCGCTTCATCGCGTCGAGCTGCTTCATGTAGCTGTCCTTGCGGTCGACCCACACGCGCACGCCGCCGTTCGCCACGTCCGCCGAGTGGAAGAGCATCGGCCCGTCGCTCACCGGCGTGTCCCCGGCCACGAGGACGGGCTTCTTCCACTCGTCGATGTACGTGGAGATCGCCGCGGGCTTGCCCTGGTACCAGGTCAGCGGCGCCCACAGGCGCGGCGTCAGCTCGTAGCGGGCGAGCCGCGCCCGGTCCTTGGGCCCGAAGCGGCCCTCGGCGATCTCCTTACGGGCGCTGGTGACGCGGCCGGTCCGCGGGTCCTTCAACTGGAGGCCGACGCCGATGACGTTCCGCGGCTTCACCCCGTACCCGTACTTCGGGTCGGCGAGGACCATCCGCACCAGGTCCTCGCTCGCGGCGCTCACGACGTACACCTCGATCCCGTGCGCGCGCAGCGCCTTGTACAGCTCCCGCATGCCGGGGGAGAACGCGGGGCGGTGGACCTCGGTCCGCGTCACCCTGCCGTTCTCGTAGTACGTCGCCGGGATCGGCTTGTCGTACGCGAGCAGCTCGTCGACGTACCTCTTGAGCGTCTTCAGGGTGAAGCCGGAGAAGATCTGCGCGGCCCACGGGTAGCAGACCTGGTCGTCGACCTCGCACAGGCGGTTGTAGTAGCTGTAGAGGCTCTCCTTGTGCGTGGCCGTGTCCTTGAACGGGATGACCTTCAGCGACGGGTCCATCGACTTCCGGGTCAGGACGCCCTTCATCTCCAGGAACGGGAGCAGCGCCTCCTCCAGGTCGTTGCGGTACGTCGTGTTGTCCGCGTCGAAGACGGCGTACGCGCCCTTGTGCTCGTTCTCGGCGATGACCTTGCCGAGTTCGGCGGCCACCGGCTTCGGCCAGTGCGCGAGCCGGTCCGCGGCGGCGCGGCCCGGCGCGCCCGCCCGGCTCGCGTCGGCGGTGTGCGCGCCCGGCCCCAGCGCGCCGCCCGCGAACACCGCCGCCGCGACCGCCCCCACGAGCCCGAGCGCCGCGCGCCTGCCCCTGCCGTGTGCTCCGCCTCGTGCTCGTACAGCCATGGTGTCCGTTCCTCGGGAGGGATGCGCCGCCCCGTGCGGAGCGGCGGGACATGCTACGAGCGCGCGGAGGCGATTCCCATGATCGATGTCACCGTGCGTGGCGGGCATGGGACGCGGCGGAGCGGGTAGATACGGGCCCGCCCCCGGGCCCTCACCCGGCCCGCGCCCGATCCCCTCGTACGGTCACAATGGACGCATGGACACCGCCCTCCGCGAGTTCGTCCGGGCCCCGCTCCCGCCGGAGCAGGGCGGCAAGGTCGTGTCCGCCGTGGGCTACCGCACGCGCGGTGAGGCGCCGGGCCTGCACCGCGGCCTGTCGTCCCCGTATCTGACGCTGATCTTCTCGCTCGACGGGCCCGTGGTCACCGGCCGCACCGCGCGGCAGGCCACCGGGCCCGGCGCGGTGCGCACCGGCATCGTCGTGGGCGGCCTGCACCAGAGCCCGGCGTACGTCGTGCAGCCCGAGCACCAGGCGGGCATCCAGCTCGCCGTGCACCCGCTCGCGGCCCGCTCGCTCCTCGGCCTCCCGGCCGCCGAACTGACCGGCGTGCTCGTCGCCGACGGCACGGACGTCCTCGGCCGGATCGCCGCCGACGTGCGCGAGCGGCTGTGCGCGGCCGACGGCTGGGACGAGCGGTTCGCCTGCCTCAACGCCTACTTGGCGCGCCGCGCCGCCGACGCCGGGCGCCTCGCCCCGGTGCGCCCCGAGGTCGCCGAGGCCTGGGCCTGGCTCGCCCGGCACCGGGGCGCGGGCACCGTGCGGGGCCTGGCCGCGCACGTCGCGCTCAGCGAGCGCCGCCTGACCGCCCTGTTCCGCGCCGAGACCGGCGTGACGCCCAAGCAGGCCGCCCGCCTGATGCGCTTCCAGCACGCGAAGGCGCGAATCGTGCGCGCGGTCGTCGCGGGCGCCCCCGCCGACCTCGCCCGCGTCGCCGCCGACTGCGGCTACTACGACCACTCCCACCTGGTACGCGACTTCCGCCAGTACACGGACGCGAGCCCGAGCGCCTGGCTGGCCGAAGAGTGCCGGAATATCCAAGCCGGAGGGCACCGCGACGGCGAAGGCTGAGGGCATGAACACCACCGAAGCAGTACAGAACGGTCACACCTCGCCGAAGCTGCGCGCCCCCGATGTCTGGCCCACCTTCCAGGCCCACGACGCGCCCGCCCTCATCGACTTCCTCGTCACCACCGTCGGCTTCCTGCGCACCGCCGTGTACGAGGACGCCGGCCGCGTGGCGCACGCCCAGCTCGACTGGCCCGAGGGCGGCGGCGTCATGCTCGGCTCGTACGACCCGGAGTCGGCCGAGTGGTGCCTGCGGCCGGGCACGTTCGGCGCGTACGTCGTCACGGACCACGTCGACGCCCTCCACCAACGCCTCAAGGAGGCGGGCGTGCAGGTCATCCGCGAGATCGAGGACCAGCCGTACGGCAGCCGCGAGTTCGCCGTCGCGGACCCGGAGGGCAACAAGTGGTCCTTCGGCACCTACCGCGGCGAGCCGCACCCCGAGCAGGGGTGACGCCCTGCCGGCCCGCGCCGGGGTGATAGCTTGCGCACGCCAGTCGTGCCCGCACCCGGGCCAGGGAATCCGGTGGGAATCCGGAACTGACGCGCAGCGGTGAGGGGGACGGGGGGACCAGCGGCCACTGGATGTCACCGGACATCCGGGAAGGCGGCCCCGCCCGGACGAACCCGAGTCCGAAGACCTGCTGGCACCGCCGTCCGCGCGCCGGGCGGCGGGGTTTCGCAGACCAGGCTCCGCGCATGAGCCATGAGACCCGGGAAGACCTGTGCCCTCATCCGCCCCTCGCGCACTCCGCGCGGCCGCCCGTCCCCGCACCGTCCCCGGTGCCCGCACCACACCCGGGGCGCGCCTCACGGCGCTGCTCGCGGCAGGCGGCCTGCTCCTGCTCACCGCCTGCGGCGGCGGCTCGGCCGAGCGGCGGGACGAGGGGGCCAAGGCCGCCGGCTACCCGGTGACGGTCACCGCCTGCGGCAAGAAGGTCGAGGTCACCTCCCCGCCCGAGCGGGCGGTCTCCCTCGACCAGGGCTCCACGGAGATCCTGCTCTCCCTCGGCCTCGCCGACCGCATGGCGGGGACCGGCACCTGGACCGACCCGGTCCTGCCAGGGCTGAAGAAGCAGAACGCGAAGGTCGAGCGCCTCGCCGACCGCTATCCGTCCCTGGAGAAGGTCCTCTCCAAGGAGCCGGACTTCGTCAGCGCGTCGTTCCTCTACACCGTCGGCAAGGGCGGCGTCGCCGACCGCGCCAAGTTCACCGAGCTGGGCGTCCCCGTCTACGTCTCGCCCACCGACTGCGCGGGCAAGGACAACAGCGGCGACGGCGACGGCACCCGCACCAAGACGCTCACCATGGACACCGTCTACGGCGAGATCCGCGACCTGGCCCGGATCTTCCACGTGGAGGGGCGCGGCGAGCGCCTCGTCGCGGACCTCAAGTCCCGCGTCACCAAGGCGAAGCGCACCCTCAAGTCGTCCGACGCGTCCGTCCTGTACTGGTTCTCCGACTCCAAGGCGCCCTACATCGCGGGCTGCTGCGGCGCGCCCGGCGTCATCACCCGCGCCCTCGGCGTCCGCAACGCCTTCGCCGACACGCGCGCCGAGTGGCCCCAGGTCAACTGGGAGACCGTGGCCGACCGCGACCCGGACGTCCTCGTCATCGGCGACCTCACCCGCAGGGCCCAGTCCGCCGAGAGCGCCCGCCAGAAGATCAAGTTCCTGGAGTCCAACCCCGTCACCAAGAACCTCACGGCCGTGAAGAAGAAGCGGTACGTGCTCCTCAGCGGCCAGGCCCTGAACCCCACGATCCGCACGGTCGACGGCATCGAACAAGTCGCGGCCGGGCTGCGCGAGTTCGGCCTGGCGCGGTGAGCACGGCCGTAGCCGAGCGGGTGCGCGGCGCCTGGCGCGCGGCGCTCCTGTGGGCGGCGGGCCTGGTGGCCCTCCCGCTGTCGGTGGCCCTCGCCGTCACCATCGGCCCCGCCGACATCTCCGTACCGGACGTCTGGGCCGCGGTGGCCGCCCACCTCGGCTGGGGCGAGGCCCGGCTCACCCCGCTGCGCGACGGCATCGTCTGGAACCTGCGCATGCCCCGCACCCTGCTCGCGGGCGTGTGCGGGGCGGGCCTCGCGGTGTGCGGCGCGGTCCTCCAGTCGCTCCTGCGCAACCCGCTCGCCGACCCCTTCGTCCTCGGCGTGTCCTCCGGGGCGTCGACGGGCGCGGTGGCGGTGGTCGTCCTCGGGGTGGGCGGGGGAGCGGTGTCGGTCTCCGGCGGGGCCTTCGCCGGTGCCCTGTGCGCGTTCGGCTTCGTGCTGCTCCTCAGCCAGGCCCTGGGCGCCACGACGGACCGCGTCGTCCTGTCCGGGGTCGCGGCCATGCAGCTCTTCTCCTCCCTCACCTCCTTCGTCATCCTGACGGCCGCGGACGCGGAGACGACGCGCGGCGTCCTGTTCTGGCTGCTCGGCTCGTTGAGCGGGGCCGACTGGACGGACGTGGCGCTGTGCGCGGCGGTCCTCGCCGTGGCCCTGGCGATCTGCCTGTCCCAGGCCCACACGCTCGACGCGTTCGCCTTCGGCCAGGACGCGGCAGCCGCCCTCGGCGTGCACGTCACCCGGGTCCGGCTGCTCCTCCTGTGCACCACGGCCCTGCTCACGGCGGCCCTGGTCAGCGCCGCCGGGGCGATCGGCTTCGTCGGTCTGACCCTGCCGCACGCGGCCCGCGCGCTGACCGGCCCACGCCACGCCCGCCTGCTGCCGGTGACGGCCCTGACCGGCGCGGTCTTCCTCATCTGGGTGGACACCCTGGCCCGCACCCTCCTGGACCCCCAGGAGGTACCGGTCGGCGTGGTCACGTCCTTGATCGGCGTGCCCGCGTTCGTGCTGGTGCTCTATCGGACGAGGAGGGGCGGGTGAAGCGGGTGGGGCTTCCTGTGGGGTTCCCCGCGGGCTTCCCGGAGGCTTCCCTTTGGGTTCCTGTGGGGCTTCCTGGGGGCTTCCCTTTGGGTTCCTGTGGGGCTTCCTGGGGGCTTGCCGGAGGCTTCCCGTTGGGTTCCCGTGGGGCTTCCCAGGGGTTTCTCGTTGGGTTCCCGTGGGGCGTCCCGCCGGTTTTCGGCGGGTGGTCCGGTGGGGCTTCCGGTGAGGCTCCGGCAGGGTTCCCGGAGGGCCTTCCGGCAGGCTGTTCGGCAGGGACTTCGGCGGGTTGTCCAGCTAGTTCTTCGGAAGGGTTTGTGGTGGGCGGAGGTGCGGGTGTGAGTGCCCGGCGGGTCTCCGTGTGGGCGGGGGAGTCCCGGGCGGAGCGTTCGGAGGGTGCTTCGGTGCGGCTCCCGGGGCGTCTGTCGGCGGGCCCTTCCGCGGGGGCCCCGGCGAGTTGGCCAGCAGGCCCTCCGGAGGAGCCTTCGGCGGGTGGAGGTCAGGGTTCGAGCGCGCTGAGCGGGTCCCCCGTATCGCCGGGGAGGGGCGCGTGAGCGCGGGGGAGCGGCAGACGGCCCCACCGGAGGGGTTCCCGGCGGGCCCTGCGCCGGAGCGGTCGGCGGGCGCGGGCCTGCGGGCCGGTCGGGTCTCCCGGGCCGCGGGCGGGCGCCTCGTCGTCGACGGCGTCACCCTCGCCCCCCGGCCGGGCACGGTGGTCGGCCTCCTGGGCCCCAACGGCTCGGGCAAGTCCACGCTCCTGCGCCTCCTCGCGGGCGTCCTGGCCCCGACCTCCGGAGTGGTCACCCTCGACGACGAGCCGCTGCGCGACCTCGGCCGCCGCGCGGTGGCCCGCCGCCTCGCCCTGGTGGAGCAACAGGCCGACACCCAGGTCGACCTGACGGTCCGGGACGTCGTACGCCTCGGCCGCGTCCCGCACCGCCGCGCCTGGGCGCCGGCTACGGCCGACGACGACCGCGCGGTGGCCGACGCCCTGGCCCGCACGGGCCTGACCGACCGCGCGGACCAGCCTTGGCACACCCTCTCCGGCGGCGAACGCCAGCGCACCCACATCGCCCGGGCCCTGGCCCAGTCCCCCCACGAACTCCTCCTCGACGAGCCCACCAACCACCTGGACATCCACCACCAGCTGGACCTGCTGACCCTGGTGGCGACCCTCCCCGTCACCACGGTGATCGCCCTGCACGACCTCAACCTGGCGGCGATGTTCTGCGACGAGATCCTGGTCCTGAAGGAGGGCAGGGCGTACGCGCACGGCACACCGACGGAGGTCGTCACCGAACCCCTCATCGCGGAGGTCTACGGCGTCCGCGCCCGGGTCACCCCACCCGCCGCTCCCCACGACCACCCCACCGTCACCTTCCTGCGACCGTCGGACCCGCCGCCTACACTCCCCGGATGACCACGCCCCCCGACGCCGAGGTCCCCCTCGACACGCTCACGCGCCTCCGCGCGATCTGCGGCCGCCTCCCCGACGCGTACGAGGAACAGGCCTGGACCGGCACCCGCTGGCGCGTCCGGGGCCGCACCTTCGCCCACGTCTACGTCACCGACCCCGCGCGCCCCGCCGCCACCCACGCCCACGCCGCCGCGCCCACCACGACCCTCACCTTCCGCGCCCGGGGAGAGGAGCTGGAGGCCCTGACGAACGCGGGCCCGCCCTTCTTCCGCCTCGGCTGGGGCGCGAACGTGGTCGGCCTGCACCTGGACGCGCCCGCCCCCGACTGGACGGAGGTCGCCGAACTCCTCGCGGAGAGCTATCGGGCCCTGGCCCCCGGAAAGCTCACGGCGCTCCTCGACCTCGACGAGCAGGGCTGGACAGCCACCCCCATGTCGTAACAGAATCAGTTGCGACAGAGCGCCGGGCCACGGAAAGGGGCGACGTGAGCGCCAACAGTCGCATGACCGTAGCCACGCACGCGCTGACGTGGATGGCCCTGGTCTGCCCGAAGCGGCCCGACGGCATCGTGACGTCCGATCAGATCGCCGACAGCGTCAACACCAACCCCGTCGTCATCCGCCGCACCCTCGGCAGCCTGCGCGACGCGGGCCTCGTGGTGTCGCAGCGCGGCCAGGGCGCGGGGTGGCGGCTGGCCCGCGAGCCCGAGTCGATCACCCTCCGGGACGTCTACCTCGCGGTGGAGCCGGACCCGCTGCTCGCCCTCCACCCCTCAGCCCCCAATCAGAAGTGCCCGGTGGGACGCGGCATCCCGCCGGTCCTTCGCGGCGCGTACGGCCGCGCGGAAGAGGCGATGAAGGCCGAACTGGCCGCAGTCACCGTCGCCGACGTCCTCAAGGAGACGGTCGCCTGACCTTCCCGGACGGGCCGGTCCCGGCGGACCGGCCTTTTTTCACCCCTGTGTCGTAACAGTAATTGTTACGACGATGGTGCTCGTACGCACGCCGCTCGTACGCACGCCGCTCGTACGCACGCTGCTCGCACGCACGCCGCTCGGGCAAGCACCACACCCACCCCACCACCCCCCAGAACCGGAGGAATCGCCCGTGTACCGACCACTCCTCGTCCTCGCCGCCGGAATGTTCGCCATCGGCACGGACAGCTTCGTCATCGCCGGCATCCTGCCGGACGCGGCCGACTCGCTCGGCGTCTCCGTGGGCACCGCGGGATGGCTGCTCACGGCCTACGCCTTCACGTACGCCGTCCTCGGCCCGGTCATGGCCGCGCTCACCGCGCGCAGGTCCCGGCGCCCGCTGTTCCTCGCCGGGTTCGCCGTCTTCACCGCGGGCAACCTCCTGACCGCCTTCGTCCCCCACTTCGGCGTGGCCCTGGCCGGGCGGGCGCTCGCCGGGTTCGGCGGGGCGATGGTCACCCCGGCGGCCGTCGCGGCGGCCGCGGCCCTCGCCCCGCCCGAGCGCCGCGGCCGCGCCATCGCCACCGTGATGACGGGCCTCAGCGCGGCGACCGCGCTCGGCTCGCCCATCGGCACGGCGATCGGCAGCGCCACCGGCAACTGGCGCCTCACCATGGTGTTCGTATCGACCCTCGGGGTCCTGGCCGCCGCGGCCATCGCGCTGCTGCTCCCCACGATCCCCACGCCCCCGGCGGTCCCGCTGCGCACGCGCCTCGCCCCGCTGGCGGACCGCCGCATCGGCCTCACCCTCCTCACCACGCTCCTCGTCTACACCGGCCTCTACACGGTCTACTCCTTCATCAGCGAGAGCCTCGACCGCGCGACGGGCGGCAGCGGCACCACCCTGGCCGTGCTGCTCTTCGTCTGGGGCCTGGCCGCCACGGCGGGAACGCTCGGCTCGGGCGGCCTGACCGACCGCTTCGGCGGCCGCCGCGTCATCAACACCGCGATCGTCGTGGCGGCACTCGACTTCGCCCTCCTGCCCTGGACGAGCGCCCATCTCGCCTCCACCGTCGTGGCGTTGCTCATCTGGGGCGTCTGCGGCTGGGGCCTCCTGGCTCCCCAGACCCACCGCCTGATCACCGCCCTGCCCACGGCGGCCCCTCTCCTCACGGGCCTGGCCTCGGCGATGGTCTACGTAGGCGTCTCGGCGGCCCCCCTGGTCGGCCAGGCGGGCATGGCCTGGGCGGGCCCCCACTGGCTCGGCCCCGTCGGCGCGGCCTTCATCACCCTCGGCCTCGTCGCGGCGGAGACGGCCCACGCGGTCATCACCCGTGCGGGGCGCAGCACCGTGGCCGGCCCCCGGTCGCGGGCCGCGGAGAGCGCGGAGGGCGCGCGCGGCTGATGGCGCGGCGACGGCCTTCACGGCGAGCAGCGGGGGACAGGCCGAACACCACCATGGCCGTGATCAGGAACAGGAACAGGAACAGGAACAGGCACCCGGCGGGCGGCTGATACCTGGATGACACATGTTCGCGGGCCGGTGGATGCACGACCCTGACCGGTTGGATGCGCGCTCCGCCAAGGCTGGGTGGCGTGCGGGGATCACCGCACGTGCCGGGCTGCGGAGAGGTGCTTGCGGTGAGGGGTCGTCGGGTGCGGGGCGTCGGGGCGGTGTGCGGGGCCGCCGGGCTGCTGGCCGTCGTCGGGGTCGGAGGGTGGTTCGGGCACGCCGGGGGCGGGGGCGGCGGGGCCCCGCGGCCGTACGAGACGGCCGCGGTCGCCGAGCGGCTGGACCTGCCGTGGCCCCGGGAGGGTCAGACGAGCGTCGCGGTGGAGGGCATCGGCGGCCTCGGCCGTGCGGGCGGCCACGAGCCGGTGCCGATCGCGAGCGTCACCAAGGTCATGACCGCGTACGTGATCCTCAAGGAGCATCCGCTCGCGCGCGGCGAGCAGGGGCCGCGGATCACGGTCGACGCGGCCGCCGCCGAGGAGTCCCACTCGCTCAGCGAGTCGACGGCCCCGCTCCGCGAAGGCCGGCAGCACACCCAGCGCCAGCTCCTCGAACTGTTGCTGCTGCCTTCCGGCAACAACGTCGCCCGGTTGCTGGCCCGCTGGGACGCCGGGAGTGAGAAGGCGTTCGTCGCGAAGATGAACCGCGCCGCCGCGCGGCTCGGCATGAGCCGTACGACGTACACGGGCGCCAGCGGCTTCGAGGCCAGCACCAAGAGCACCGCCGACGACCAGCTCGCGCTCGCCCGGCAGGCGATGAAGGAGCCCGTGCTGCGGGAGGTGGTGGCGCTGCGCGGCACGAAGGTGCCGGGGGTGCCCGGCACCGTCACCAACACCAACCGCCTCCTCGACGAGCCCGGGGTCATCGGGCTCAAGACCGGGTCGAGCACGCCCGCGGGCGGCAACCTCATGTGGGCCGCGGAAGTGACCTCCGGCGCGCGGCGGCACCTCGTGCTCGGCGTCGTCCTCGGCCAGCGCGCCCGCACCACTCCCGCGGAGGGTCTGGCCGCCGCCCTGGAGAAGAGCGGCGCGCTGATCGAGGCCGTACGGACGCGCCTTCCCGCCGCGCTGCGCGACGGTGAGCGGGTGCGGACATGACCTCACTGCCGGAACACGCAGACGACCGGGCACAGCCACGGGCCGCACGCGACCCGGAGCCACCCGGCGGCACCACACACGGGGCGGAGCTGCCCGCCGTGCTGGACCCCGAGTCGCCTGCCGGCGCGGTCGACCGGGCCGAGCTGCCCGAGGGCACCACACGCCGGGCGGAATCGGCTGAAGGCACCACTCACCGGGCGGAACCGCCCGTCCGCGCCGATGGCCGGGCGGAGCTGCCCGCCGTGCTGGGTCCCGAGTCGCCTGCCGGCGCGGTCGACCGGGCCGAGCCGCCTGAGCGCACCGTTCGCCGGACCGAGCTTCCCGAAGGCACCACGCGCCGGGCGGAGCTGCCCGAAGGCACCACTCACCAGGCCAAGCCGCCCGTCCGCCCCGATAGCCAGGGAAAGGTGCCCGCCGTGCTCGGTCCCGAGCTGCCCGACGGCACCGCACGCCGGGCGGAGCTGCTGGAAGGCACCACTCACCAGGCCAAGCCGCCCGTCCGCACCGCCGACCACGCGGACGCGCCCGCCGCGAGCCAGCCCGAGTTGCCCGATCGCGCCGGCTCCCGACCCGGGAGCGGGCGTCCCGCATGGCCCCGTTGGCTCGGCCCCGCCCGGTCCGGCCGGCTCGTCACCGCGCTCGCCGCGCTCGTCGCGCTGCTCATGCTCGGGCACTCGCTCGTGCCCAACGCCCTCGGGAACGCGGGCAGCCTCCTTGAGACCTTCCTGCCCTGGCTCGGCGTGAGCGTGCCCGTCCTGCTGGCGGCAGCCCTGCTGCGCCGGTCCGTCGTCGCCTGCGCCGCCGTCGCGCTGACGGCCGTCGTCTGGTGCTGCCTGTTCGCCGGTACGTTCCTCGACAAGAGCGCCACGGGCGGAGACCTGTCCGTGGTCAGCCACAACGTCCACGACGACAACCCCGACCCGGAGCGCACCGCCCGCGACCTCGCCGCGTCGGGTGCCGACGTCATCGCCCTCCAGGAGCTGACCGCGCGCAGCGCCCCCGCGTACGAGCGGACGCTGGCCGGCGCCTATCCGTACCACGCGGTACGGGAATCCGTCGGCCTGTGGAGCAAGCGCCCGCTCCGCGACGTGGAGCCCCTCGCCGTCATGCCGTGGACCCGCGCCCTGCGGGCCACCGTCGAGACGCCCAAGGGCCCGCTCGCCGTGTACGTCGCCCATCTCGCGTCCATCCGCGTGCACCCGAGCAGCGGATTCGCCACCGAGAAGCGCAACGAGGCGGGGGCGCGACTCGCCGGTTTCGTACGGGAGGAGCGACTGCCCCGGGTCGTCGTGGCGGGCGACCTCAACGGCACCACCGACGACCGCGCGCTGCGGCCGCTGACTTCGTGGCTGCGGTCGGCGCAGGAGGAGGCGGGGCAGGGCTTCGGATTCAGCTGGCCCGCCTCGTTCCCGATGGTCCGGCTCGACCAGATCCTCGCGCGAGGGGTCACGCCGGTGTCGGCCCGGACCCTGCCGCGCACCGGGAGCGACCACCTGCCGGTCGCGGCGTCCTTCCGCCTGTGACGAGGGGAGCGCGCACGAGGACCGCGTCCGCGCACGCCGGGCCCTCCGCCGACGCGACCGGTCGAGCGACATCGCAGACACGATCTAGGGTGACGTGATGGGACACAACCGTGGCGGCGGCTCAGCCAGCGTCCGCGTCCTGCTGGTCGAGGACGACGAAACGATCCGCAGGTCCGTCGGCATGGCCCTGGAGCGCTACGGCTACCAGGTGTCCGCGGCGCCGGACGGCCTGACGGGCCTCGAGATGTTCCGGGGCGGGCAACACGACCTGCTGCTGCTCGACATCATGCTGCCGTTCCTCGACGGGATCGGCCTGTGCCGCAGAATCAGGGAGACGAGCCAGGCCCCGATCCTGATGATGTCCGCCCGCGGCGACGCGCTGGACGTCGTGGCCGGACTGGAGGCAGGCGCTGACGACTACGTCGTCAAACCCGTCGACACCACGGTGCTCGTGGCGCGCATCCGCACGCTGCTGCGCCGGGCCACCTTCTCCGCGGCCACTTCCGAGACGGCCGACGACGGCGCGGTGCTCACCTTCCGCAACCTCACCGTCGACACCCGGGGCCTGGAGGTGCGCACCGACGGGCGCCTCGTCGCGCTCACCCCCACCGAACTGCGCCTCCTCCTCGAATTCGTGGCCGCGCCCGGGATCGTCCTGGAACGGCAGCGGCTGCTGCGCACCGTGTGGGACTACGGCTGGGAGGGCGACAGCCGGGTCGTCGACCTGGCCGTGCAGCGGCTCCGCAAGAAGATCGGTGCCGACCACATCGAGACCGCGCGCGGTTTCGGCTACAAGTTCCGGCGCTGACGTGGGACGTGACACCGGCCGTGAGGGCCGCGCGCTGCTGCGTTTCGCCGACCCCCGCTCGCTGCGCTGGAAGATCGCCGCCGGGGTCGCCGCCGCGGCCTGCGCGATGGCCGTCGGCATCGGGGTGCTGGTGCACCAGCGCACCGAGGAGCGCGGTCTTGGCATCGGCCGCGCCGCGGCGATGCGCGAACTGGACCTGGCCAAGGCCGACTTCCGGGGCGAGCGGCCCACGCGCCGCGACCCCCGGGAGCGCTCGAACTACGTCCTCGGCGACGAGGTGCCCGACCCGCTGCGTGACCGGCTGGACTCCTCGACCTCCACCATCGTGACCTGGTACGACACCCGCAAGCCGCTCCAAGGGCCCAGCATGTGGGCGGCCGAACGCGTCGACGGAACCGTGATCGCCGTCAGTACCAGCATGCTCGGCGAGCAGCTCAGCCTCGAAGCCCTCGACCGGCACATCCGTTACGCGGCCATCGCCACGCTCGCCGTCGTCGTCCCCCTCACCCTCTTCGCCGCCGAACTGGTCGTACGGCGCCTGCGGCGCGTCGCGGGAACGGCCCGCCGCATCCGGCACGGCGACCTCGACGCCCGCACGGAAGGCCGTGGCCATGACGAGATCAGCGAGATCTCCTCGGCCGTGGACCACATGGCGGACGCGCTCCAGGAGCGGCTGCGCGGCGAGCAGCGCTTCACCGCGGACGTCGCCCACGAACTGCGTACACCGCTGACCGGCCTGGTCACCTCGGCCTCGCTGCTGCCCGAGAGCGAGGCCACCGAACTGGTCCGCGACCGGGTGCGGGTGCTGCGCGGCCTGGTGGACGACCTCCTGGAGATCTCCCGCCTCGACGCGGGCGCGGAGCGGGCCGACACGCAGCCCGTACCGCTCGGCGAACTGGTGACGGAGTCCGTGCGCAGGGCGGGCCTCGCGGAACACGTCACCGTCACCGTCGTCGGCCACCCCGTGGCCGAGACCGACCCGCGCCGGCTCGACCGCGTCGTCACCAACCTGGTCCTCAACGCCCACCGCCACGGCGGCGCCCCGGTGGAGGTCACCGTCGACGCCACGACCGTCACCGTCCGGGACCACGGCCCCGGCTTCCCCCCGGACCTGCTCCGCCACGGCCCCCAGCGCTTCCACACAGCCACCCCCGAACGCGGCCACGGCCACGGCCTGGGCCTCACCATCGCCTCCGGCCAGTCCCAGGTAATCGGCGCCCACCTCACCCTGAAAAACACCACCCCCCAGGGCGGCGCCACCGCCACCCTGACCCTTCCCCCAACGACCTGAAAAGCAGCCCCTGGACCGGCGGCCGACGGCTCCCCGACGACGAAGGCCGCCACCTCACGGGTGACGGCCTTCACCGGAATTCTGCCGCGACCGTGCGCGCTCCGACTGATCAGCACCGCGAGAGCGGCATCGGCCACCATCGTGGGATACGGGGGCCGATGGCCTTTCCCCCGAGGCCTGCGGGAGTACCTTCTGAGTGTCGAAGTCAGAAGGGTTTCAGGATGCCCTACGCCAGTGGCAACGAGGGTGAGCGCATCGGGCCTCGCATCGCGGAGGCGCGTAAGGCGCGCGGCCTGACGCAGCTTCAGCTGGCCCAGCGCATCCCATGCTCAAAATCGCTTGTCGCTCAGGTTGAGCGCGGGCACAAGCCAGCCACGCCCGCGCTCACCGCAGGTGCCGCCCGCGCCTTAGGGGTCCGGCTGGAACAGCTCACAGGCCAGCCGTACGAGGACCCCCGGCGGGGCCGGGTGCACGCAACTATCCCGGACATCCAGACGTCCATGCTGAGCTGGGATCTGCCTGACGATGAGCTGCCTGTCCGCCCCTTCGACGCGCTGGCCGTCGACGTGGCGTCAGCCTCCGCCCTGGGTCGCAAGGGCCGGTACGCGAAGCTCGGCTGCATGCTGCCGCCCTTGCTCGACGAACTGTCGGCCGCCTGTCACGCAGCCAGCGGGACGGAGCGGGAGCGCTTGTTCGGGCTGCTCGGGGAGGCGTACTCCGGCGTGACCGCTATCGCCTACGCCGTCGGGCTATTTGATCTCCGCTCTCAGGCGATGGACCGGGTGAACTGGGCGGCGCGGGAGTCCGCCGACCCGCTGCGCATCGGTCGTACGCAGTGGCAGCGTTCGACGCTGTTCCTTCAGGCCGCTGCGTACGACCGCGGGATACGGCTGCTTGACCGCGTCCGGCATGACCTGGGCGAGAACATCGCCGCCATGGACGCGCCCACTCTCAGTGTGCACGGCGCCGTTCACCTGCGCTCCGCCATGTTCGCCGCGCGGGCAGGCAACGCCCCGACCGCACACGCGCACCTGGACGCCGCGGCGGAGGCCGCTCGGCGCCTTGGCCGCGACGCCAATCACTATGGCCTGGAGTTCGGGCCGACCAACGTCGCTATGCATCGGCTCGGGGTGGCCGTGGAGATGTATGACGGCCCGGAGGTCGTACGCAGGACGCGCCGGACACGGCTACCCGCCGACGTGGCCCCCGTACGGGCAGGCCGCTGGTACATCGACGCTGCGAAGGGGTGGCTGGACTACGGCAACCGGGAGAAGGCGTTCGCCGCGCTCCAAGCAGCTCGGCGCGCATCGCCGGAGCAAGCCCGTAACCATCCCCAAGTACGCGAGATCGTTCAAGCCCTGATCCACCTGGAGCGGTACAGCAAGGCCTCGCTGTCGGGGTTCGCCTCGTGGCTCGGCATGACCTGACGTTGTTTCACAGGTCGTGAAACTCGGCGTCGATGCGCTGCAGCAGCATGAAGTGATCAGACCCCCGCGACCGCGCGCGAGCGGCCCGGGGGCGCGGCCAACGCTGCTGAGGAGCGCCGACGGTGACTGAATCTACGCACGACTACGCGCCTGAGGGAAGCGCGCACGGCGACGACAAGGAGCACCCCCTAGTTGTCGATACGAAGCGGATGCGCCTCGGGCGCGTGATGGGCCACGAGGGTCCATACCTTCAGCTCCGGCCGCCTGGCGGCGGTCGCGAGTGGGACGCCGACCCCGAGAAGGTGCGCCCCGCAGAAGAAGACGACGTGCTGCGTCTGCATCTCACCGAAGTGCGAGGAGGGGCGGGGCGGGGCCGTACGTCATGACCGCGACGAAGAGGGCCGCGACCGAAGCGCTCTCCCCCGAATGCCAGCTAGGCGAGTGCGACCTGTGCCCGGGGGACAACGTCCCGGTCTACGCTGCCGGGAAGCGCGCCCGCGGTGAGCCCCCGGTCTTTGTGATCCGCTGCGGTCACAACTGTCGCCACGGCGGCAGTCGGGTGCGCAACGGTCTGAGGCGGTGACCGCCATGTCCAGGGTCTGCCGCCTGTGCTCGTGCGAGACGCGCGCACCCGTCGCCGTCGCCCTGGAGCACGTGGCATCGGCGGGCGGACGCGTGGTCCATCTCTGCCCGACGTGCCGCCGCATGACCGGCGCCGTCCCGCTGGCCGAGCATCCTGTGGGCAGTGACGGGCGGATCCGGTTCGAAGAGGAGACGCCCGCCTGAGAGCCCCGGTCCGGCGCCCTGGGGATGTCTGCCGGACCGGACGTGAAGCGCCCCGCTCCGTGGTGTCACGGGAGCGGGGCGCTTCTTGCCGACGGGTTCTCAGGCCGTCCAGCCGTCCCGGGCGGCTCCCTCGAACAATCAGCGTACGGTGATCACCTTGCACGTGGATTGCACAAGAGGGCGGGAATCAACCGGAACCGATAGGAAACGTTGAGAAGTGTTTCCCCAGGTCACAGCAGGTTTCCAGGGTCTAGCCCCAGCTCACCCGACCTCGCTCTTTAGATGTCGAAGTACAGCTCGAACTCGTGCGGGTGCGGGCGCAGCTGGATCGGGGCGATCTCGTTGGTGCGCTTGTAGTCGATCCAGGTCTCGATCAGGTCGGAGGTGAAGACGCCGCCGGCCTGGAGGTACTCGTTGTCCGCCTCCAGGGCGTCGAGGACCGCGGGGAGGGAGGTGGGGACCTGGGGGACGCCCGCGTGCTCCTCGGGGGCGAGTTCGTAGAGGTCCTTGTCGATCGGCTCGGCCGGCTCGATCTTGTTCTTGACGCCGTCGAGGCCGGCCAGCAACAGCGCCGAGAAGGCGAGGTAGGGGTTCGAGGACGGGTCGGGGGCGCGGAACTCGACGCGCTTGGCCTTCGGGTTGGAGCCCGTGATCGGGATGCGCATCGCGGCGGAGCGGTTGCGCTGCGAGTAGACCAGGTTGACCGGGGCCTCGAAGCCGGGGACCAGGCGGTGGTAGGAGTTGACGGTCGGGTTCGTGAAGGCCAGCAGCGACGGGGCGTGCTTGAGGATGCCGCCGATGTAGTAGCGGGCGGTGTCCGAGAGGCCCGCGTAGCCCTGCTCGTCGTAGAAGAGGGGCTCGCCGCCGGTCCAGAGGGACTGGTGGACGTGCATGCCCGAGCCGTTGTCGCCGAAGATCGGCTTCGGCATGAAGGTCGCGGTCTTGCCGTTGCGCCAGGCGACGTTCTTCACGATGTACTTGAAGAGCATCAGGTCGTCGGCCGCGGCGAGCAGCGTGTTGAACTTGTAGTTGATCTCGGCCTGGCCAGCCGTGCCCACCTCGTGGTGCTGGCGCTCGACCTTCAGGCCCTGCTTGTCCAGCTCGAGGGAGATCTCCGCACGCAGGTCGGCGAAGTGGTCGACCGGCGGGGCCGGGAAGTAACCGCCCTTGTAGCGGACCTTGTAGCCGCGGTTGTTCTCGATCGCGCCGGTGTTCCAGGCGCCCGCCTCGGAGTCGATCTCGTAGATCGAGCGGTTGGCGGAGGTCTCGAAGCGGACCGAGTCGAAGACGTAGAACTCGGCCTCGGGGCCGAAGTACGCGGTGTCCGCGATGCCGGTGGAGGCGAGGTAGGCCTCGGCCTTCTTGGCCACGTTGCGCGGGTCGCGGGAGTACTGCTCGCCCGTGATCGGGTCGTGGATGAAGAAGTTGACGTTGAGGGTCTTGTCCCGGCGGAAGGGGTCGACCCGGGCCGTCGACAGGTCGGCGCGCAGCGCCATGTCGGACTCGTGGATGGCCTGGAAGCCGCGGATGGACGAGCCGTCGAAGGCCAGCTCCTCGTCGGGGTCGAACGCCTCCGCCGGCACCGTGAAGTGCTGCATCACACCCGGCAGGTCGCAGAAGCGGACGTCTACGAACTTCACGTCCTCGTCCGCGAGGAACTTCTTGGCGTCGTCGGCGTTCTGGAACATCCAGCTCCTCCTACTCCCGCCCAAGGAGGAGCGGGGTTGCAGCTCGTTCGTGCGGCCAGTGCGGTGGCACACGCTGGACCCGACCATAGGGAGGGGGCATTTCTCAAGCGTGACCCGTTTGTTTCGCCGAAGTTAACCGGGCGGGGGTGCCGCGGCCCGACCCGGGCCCCGCGGGCGCCCGTCACCAGGACCCCGCCAGGACCCGTAGGGGATCGGGCGCAGTACCGTGGACGGGTGGACAACAGGCAAGCAATCGGATCGTGGCTCTCCGGCCCCCGCGCGGCGGCGGAGGACGCGGGCGTCGACTTCGGATACCGGGGAGAGCGGCTCGGCCTGCCCGAGGAGGGCCCCGGTTCCGTCGCGCGGCCGGGGCGCAGGCTCGGGGCCATCGCCGTCGACTGGGCCCTGGTCATGCTGATCGGGTACGGCCTGTTCGCCCGGGGCGACGCGCAGGCGGCGGGCAACTGGGCGCTCGGCCTGCTCCTGGTGATGAGCGTGCTCACCGTCGGCACGGTCGGCTGCACACCGGGCAAGCGCCTCTTCGGCCTCCGCGTCATCGCCGAGGACGGCGGGCGCCTCGGCATCGGCCGCGTGGCGGTGCGCAGCGTGCTGCTGTGCCTCGGCATCCCCGCCATCATCTGGGACCGCGACGGCCGCGGCCTCCACGACCGCCTGTCCCGCGCGGTGCAGGTCCGGAGCTAGCCCTCGCGGGGTCGAACCCGGACCCGCCAGCCCTCCCGGGCCGACCCCGCGGCGCCCCGCGGCCGGCCCCCGGACCCCCGGCGACGAGGCCGACCGGCATACGCCGATGGGGCGGCCGGAACCCAGCAGGTTCCGGCCGCCCCATCGGCGTACATAGAGGTGGACGACGCGCTACCGCATCTTCGGACCACGCGGCATGCGCACGTTCTTCGGCATCGGCCCCTTAGGCAGGGGCATATTGCTCATCAGGTCGCCCATGGCCTTCAGACGGTCGTTGGTCGCCGTCACCTGGGGGCCCTGGAGGACGCGGGGGAGCTTCAGAAGCGTCGTGCGCAGCTTCTTCAGCTCGACCTGGCCCTCGCCCGTGCCGACGATGACGTCGTGCACGGGGACGTCCGCGACGATGCGGGCCATCTTCTTCTTCTCGGCGGCCAGCAGCGGCTTCACGCGGTTCGGGTTGCCCTCGGCGACGAGGACGATGCCCGCCTTGCCGACGGTGCGGTGCACCACGTCCTGGCTGCGGTTCATCGCGACCGCGGGGGTCGTCGTCCAGCCGCGGCCGATCTTGTCGAGCACCGCGGCGGCCGCGCCGGGCTGGCCCTCCATCTGGCCGAAGGCCGCCCGCTCGGCGCGGCGCCCGAAGACGATCGCCATCGCGAGGAAGGCGAGCACGAAGCCCAGGATGCCGAGATAAACGGGGTGGTCGATCCAGAAGCCGATCGCGAGGAAGACACCGAAGGTGACGATTCCCACAGCCGCGATGATGAGACCGATCTTGGAGTCGGTCCGCCGGGTCATCTTGTACGTGAGGGCAATCTGCTTGAGTCGCCCCGGGTTCGCCGCGGCGTCCGCCGCGGTGGTTTCCTTCCTCGCCATGCCCTGAGTCTACGTGTCCCCGCGGGCTGCTACGACGTGCGGGTTGTTCCCGCCTCTTCCAGTACGCGCTGGGCCTCGAACCGGTCCTTCGCGCGGCGCCGGTCCTCCAGGACGGAGGTCCAGGCGTTACGGCGTGCGGTGCGCTGGCCACCGCGCAGGAGCACCGACTCGACGGCGCGCAGCGCGTCGGTGACGGACGGAATGGCGGTGGCGCGTACGGGCGCGGCCTGCATGTGATGCCCTCCGAGATCCGAGAAGCGAATGGTGAACGGGGGAACGCTACGAGTGGCTCTCGCTGGCACTGCGTCGTGCGGTGGGGGCCAGTGGCTGGGACCGCCGCCAGGGCTCTGGGTAAGGCTCTACGTGCGGTAGTTCCAGCGTCACTGATTGGTGTTACCAGGGCGTGACCGGGCGGTCAAACGCCGATGAAGCCTTGACGCGAAGGGCCCGAACGCTGACGCGGCCCATACGGTCGCCCCTACCTGCGGAGACCGTACGGGCCGCGACTTCTCGGCCACTACCGAGCGGTAGCTGCTTGTGCGCGGATTCACACGCGCCCTGCCCGAGCCGGTCGCCGGGCATCCGTCCGTGCGTCAGACCGCCTGCGAGGCGACGTACGCGCCGCGGCGCTCGATCGCCATCTGGTAGAGCCGCCCCGCGCGGTACGAGGAGCGGACGAGCGGGCCCGACATGACGCCGGAGAAACCGATCTCCTCGGCCTCCTCCTTCAGCTCGACGAACTCCTGCGGCTTGACCCAGCGCTCCACCGGGTGGTGGCGCACCGACGGGCGCAGGTACTGCGTGATCGTGATCAGCTCGCACCCCGCGTCGTGCAGCTGCTGGAGCGCCTCGCTGATCTCCTCGCGGGTCTCGCCCATGCCGAGGATCAGGTTCGACTTGGTGACCAGGCCCGCCTCGCGCGCCTCGGTGATGACCTTCAGGGAGCGCTCGTAGCGGAAGCCGGGGCGGATGCGCTTGAAGATGCGCGGCACCGTCTCCACGTTGTGCGCGAGCACCTCGGGGCGGGACGAGAAGACCTCGGCGAGCTGGTCCGGCTCCGCGTTGAAGTCGGGGATCAGCAGCTCGACCTTGGTGTGGCCGGCCTCGCGCTCCGCGGTCATGGCGTGGATCTGGCGCACGGTCTCCGCGTACAGCCAGGCGCCGCCGTCCTCCAGGTCGTCGCGGGCGACGCCGGTGATCGTGGCGTAGTTCAGGTCCATCGTGACGACGGACTCGCCGACGCGACGGGGCTCGTCGCGGTCGAGGGCCTGCGGCTTGCCGGTGTCGATCTGGCAGAAGTCACAGCGCCGCGTGCACTGGTCACCGCCGATGAGGAACGTCGCCTCGCGGTCCTCCCAGCACTCGTAGATGTTGGGACAGCCCGCCTCCTGGCAGACCGTGTGCAGGCCCTCGCTCTTCACGAGCTTCTGCATCTGCGTGTACTCGGGGCCCATTTTCGCCCGGGTCTTGATCCACTCGGGCTTGCGCTCGATGGGGGTCTGGGCGTTCCGGACCTCCAGGCGCAGCATCTTGCGTCCGTCGGGTGCGACTGCGGACACATCGGCTCCCTGCTAGCTGGCGTAACTTCGATTCGTCGGCGCACCCCAGGGTACGCCCGTTGACTCATGGGACTTACTCACGGCCAACCTGTGGCCATGGGGGTGCATTCCCGTACGCCCCCCGCGGCCGCGCGGCGGCTAGGAGAGGGCTGTCTCGGCGACCCGCCCGGCGGCCGGTGCCGCAGCGGCGGGCGCCGGGGTCTGTGCGGGCTGCCGCTCGACGACCCGCGGCTGGAGATCCGCGTTCTCCAGGATGTCCTTGAGGTGCTTCTCCACCACCGGCAGCACGTCGGCGATCGTGATGTCGCGCCCCAGTTCGTTCGCGATCGACGTCACGCCCGCGTCGCGGATGCCGCACGGGACGATCTTGTCGAACCAGGTGTTGTCCGGGTTCACGTTCAGCGCGAAGCCGTGCATCGTGACGCCCTTGGCGACGCGGATGCCGATCGCGGCGACCTTGCGGTCCTCGCGGCGCTGGCCCGCGTTGGAGGGCGCGTACTCCGGGCCGTTGAGACGCGGGTCGAACTCGTCGTCCGTCAGACGCGGGTCGAAGTCCAGGTCGAGCCCCCCGAGGGCGGCCCGCCGCTCCACCGGGTCGCCGAGGACCCACACGCCGCTGCGGCCCTCCACGCGCGTGGTGGCGAGCCCGAACTCCGCACACGTTCGGATAAGAGCCTCTTCCAGGCGCCGTACGTGTGCTACGACGTCCACCGGACGGGGCAGCTTCTGGATCGGGTAGCCGACGAGCTGGCCCGGGCCGTGCCAGGTGATCTTGCCGCCGCGGTCCACGTCCACGACGGGCGTGCCGTCCAGCGGGCGCTCGTTGTCGGCGGTGCGGCGGCCCGCCGTGTACACCGGCGGGTGCTCGAGCAGCAGGCAGGTGTCGGGGCCCTCGTCCGCGAACCGGGCCGCGTGCACGCGGCGCTGCTCGTCCCAGGCCTCCTGGTACTCGACGTAGTCCGGGCCGAAGCCCAGCCGGATGAATCGCAACTCGCCCACGGCGCGTGCCTCCCTAACCTCACCGTGCACCGAAACCTCACCGCGCACGGAAACCTTCACCGTGCACGGATCGCGCCCCAGCCACTGTACGGCTCGTGTCCTGCCGTCAGCCCTCCGGCCAATCCTCACACGATCGGATGAATGCGGCTTGAAGGTCGCGATGAGGGCGGTACAGGCCGTTACATTCACGCCGTTCACGAGGCCAAATGGGCTGCTCAAGGCAGGCCCAAAGGGCAGGAGACCGCACAGCTGATGACGGAACGACCCCCGCAGCGCACCCCCAACCGCCAGCTCGCCGCACTCATCGCGGAAGCCGGATTCTCCAATGCGGGCCTGGCCCGTCGCGTCGATCAGCTAGGGCTCGAACACGGGCTCGACCTCAGGTACGACAAAACATCGGTGACACGCTGGCTGCGCGGCCAGCAGCCGCGCGGTACGACGCCCGCGCTGATCGCCGAGGTCTTCACCCGCCGCCTCGGCCGCCGCCTGTCCGCGCAGGACCTCGGCCTGGACGCCTGCGCGCCGGTCTACGCCGGACTTGAGTTCGCGGCGTCGCCCGAGGAGGCCATCGACATCGTCGGCGGCCTGTGGCGCAAGGACTCCGGCAGCCACGCCGAGCTGCGCAAGATCGCGTTCACCCCGGCCGGCCTTGTCGTGCCGAGCCGGGACTGGCTCATCGGCCGGGCCGACGAGCGCGTCGCCCGCGGCGGCGAGCCGCCGCAGACCCCGCGCGTGCCCCCGCAGGGCCGCCCCGGGGTGCCGCGCCAGCGCCGCGACACCGACCGCGGCCCCGGGCACCGCGTGTCCGGCGGCGACATCGCGGCGCTGCGCTCCGTCGGCGAGCTGTTCCGCGCGCTCGACCACGCCTACGGCGGCGGCCACGCCCGCCAGGCCCTCGTGCGCTACCTGGAGCACGAGGCCGAGCCGATGCTCCGCGGCACCTACAACGAGCAGGCCGGGCGCCGCCTGTTCGCGGCCGCCGCCGACCTCACCCGGCTCGCCGGCTGGACGTCGTACGACATCGCGGCGCACGGCCTCGCCCAGCGGTACTTCGTGCAGGCCCTGCGCCTGTCCCAGGCGGCGGGCGATCGCGCGTACGGCTCCTACGTCCTGGTCACGATGAGCCGTCAGGCCGTCTACCTGGGCCACGGCCGCGAGGCCGTGCAGCTGGCCCGGGTCGCCCAGCAGGGCGTCGGGTCCTCCGCGCCGCCGGTGGTGCAGGCCCTGCTGCACGGCGTGGAGGCGCGCGGCCACGGCGTGCTCGGCGAGGTGCGGGCGTGCACGGCCTCCATGGTGCGCGCCGAGCGCGCCCTGGAAGCCGCCCGGCCGGGTGACGAGGTGCCGTACTGGGCGCGCTTCTTCGACGAGGCCCAGCTCGCCGACGAGTTCGCGCACTGCAACCGCGACCTCCAGCAGTACCGCGCGGCCGCCCAGCACGCCGAGCGCTCCCTCCAGCTGCGGGCCCCCGGGTACGCCCGCTCCCGGCTCTTCTGCCGCGTCGTCCTGGCCACCTCGCGCCTCGGCCTCGGCGAGCTGGAGCAGGCCTGCCAGCTGGGCGCCGAGGCGGCCCAGGCCGCGGGCGAGATGCGCTCGGTGCGCGCGGTGGAGTACGTGCGCGACTTCGAGCGGCGCCTGGAGCCCTACCGGGACGCGGCTCCCGTACGCGGGTACCGCGACAAGGTCGCGGCGCTCGGCTGACCACGGGGGCGCCTCCGGCGGGGCGCCCCCCTTCCCTCCTACGCGGCGCTCGGCAGCCGTTCCTCGGTGTGCGTGGGCGCGACGCCGAGGTCGGCCAGGACGGCCAGGGCCGCGCGGCGGCCCGAGTGCAGGGCGCCCTGCACCGTGCTCGTGTCGCGGTGGTCGCCGCACACGTACAGGCCCGACAGGAGCCGTACCGGGCGGCGCAGGTCGTGCGGCGGCGGCATCGCGGGCACCGCATCGCGGGTGCGGTGTGCCGCGAGCAGCTCCCACCGGTCCGTCGGCGTGCCGTACAGCTCGGCGAGGTGGGCGAGCACGGTGCGGTCGAGGTCGTCCGGCGGCGGACCCAGGACGGTCGACGAGACCAGGAAGCGGCCCGCGGGCGCGCGCGTGGGGTCGACGTGGCTGACGACGGCCGTGTGCGCGACCGGGCCGCGCCGGTCGGCGTCCAGGAGCAGCGCGGGCTCGGCGAGCGGCGGCTCGGGGGCCTCGTGGTGCAGGACGGTCACCGGGTGGAAGGACGGCACGCGCAGGCCGGGCAGCAGCTCGGCGGCGGCGCGCGCGTCGGTGGCGAGCAGGACGCCGCGGCAGGTCAGCTCGCCGTGCTCGGCGGTCGTGACCCGGTTCGCCGCCACCGCCGTGACGCGGACGCCCGTGCGCACCGTCCCCGGCGGCAGCGCGGCCGCCAGCAGCTCGGGCAGCGTGTCGGCGCCGCCCTCGGGCAGACACAGGCGGCCGCGCGCGAACGCGTGCAGGGCGAGGTCCGCGCACCGGCTGGACGTCGTCAGGTCGGGGTCGCAGAGCAGCGCGGACAGCAGCGGGCGCAGGAAGCCCTCGATGGTGCGGGCGGGCAGGCCGCGCGCGGACAGGGCCCGGGCGGCCGGGAGTTCGGGGCGCGCGAGCAGCCGCCGCACCGGCGTTGCGGCCAGCCGGGACAGGGCGGCGCCGAGGCGGGCCTGATCGAGTGCGCTCCCCAGCGGGGTGCTGCGCGCGGGCTGCCGTGCCGTCCTGAGCGCACGGCCGGGCGGGGCCCCGGACGGCGTCCCCAGCGACGCCCTCGCCGCCGTGCGGGCCGGGCGCGGGACCCGGGGGGCGCTCGCCAGGGCGCGCGCCGCATGGAGTGCGCCCCTCGCGCGCCTGGGGCCTTGGCCGCCGAGGAACTCGGCCGCGCGGTGGTGCTGCCCTTCGCTGTGGACGAGCAGCCCGGGCGCGAAGGGGCGCAGGGCGAGCGCGTCGAGCCCCGGCGTGTGACGTAGTTCCGGATACGACGTGCTGAGCAGCTGCCCGATCCTGTCGAGCCGGAATCCGTCCACCTTCTCGGTCGACATGCGGCCCCCGGCGTAAGGGGCGGCCTCCAGGACGACGGTCGTTACTCCGGCCCTGTTCAGCTGGTGTGCGGCCGACAGTCCCGAGACCCCGGCTCCCACGATGACGACATCCGCATGGTGCGCAGGCTCTGGCACGTGCTCCTCCCGGAGGTTGCGCGGCTGCTGGGGACGCTTATGCCCGACACCGGGCGGCGGAATCCCCGAGTTCCGCTTGAGGGTAGGAGCCCCGCGAGGCGGTGCCAGTCGCGCATCGACCGGGCATGGTCGCACGGCGGTCGCACGCGGACGGCGAAACGACCGCGACCGGTCACGCGCGGGCGCCGCGACCGCCCGGCCCGTACCCCAGGGGCGCCGCCGGCACGCCCGCGCCGACGCCCAAGGCCGTCCGCCCCCGCGCCCCGGGCGTCACTTCAGCGCCGCCCGCACCGCGTCGTCGACCGTCGGGTGCGCGAAGGTGAACCCGGACGCCAACAGGCGCGCGGGCAGCACCCGCTGACTGCCCAGGACGTCACCGGCCATCTCCCCGAGCACCACGCGCAGGACCGGCGCCGGGGCCGGGAACAACGTCGGCCGGCGCAGCACCCGGCCCATCGCGGCCGTCACCTCGCGGTTGGTCACCGGCTCGGGCGCCGTCAGGTTGAAGGGGCCGGACAGCTCGTCGCGGGCGAGCAGATGCCGCAGGGCGGCCACCTCGTCGCGCAGGGCGACGAAGCTCCAGTACTGCCGCCCGTTCCCGAGCCGCCCGCCGAGGCCGGCCTTGAACAGCGGGAACATCCGCCCCCACGCGCCGCCCGAGCGCGCCACCACCAGGCCGGTGCGGGCGAAGGCCGTGCGGATGCCCGCCTCCTGGGCGGGCCCGGCCGCCGCCTCCCAGTCCACGCACATCGACGGCAGGAAGCCCTCTCCCGCGGGGGCGCTCTCGTCGACCGCGCGGTCACCGGTGTCCCCGTAGTAGCCGATCGCGCTGCCGTTCACGAACACCCGGGGCGGCTCGTCGAGCGAGGCCACGGCGGTGGCCAGGGCCTTCGTGCCCCGCACCCTGCTGTCGTACATCTTCCGCTTGTACGCCTCGGTCCAGCGCCGGTCGCCGATCCCGGCGCCCGCCAGATTGACCACGGCGGTACAGCCCGCGAGCCCCGCCGTGTCCACGCGGCCCGCCTCGGGGTCCCAGCGCACCTCCCGCGCCGTGCGCGGGGCGCGCCGGACGAGCCGCACCACCTCGTGTCCGTCGGCGGCCAGCGAACGCGTCAGGGCCGATCCGATGAGGCCGGAGGCGCCGGCGACGGCGACGCGGGAGGGCTGTTCCGAAGAGTCCGAAGGCTGCGGACGCGTAGGCTCCATGGGCCCATCCTGCCGCGAAAAGGGCGGGTGGCGCGTCGTACCCGCGCCGTACAGTGACGCTCATGCAGCAGACGTACATACGCGCGGCCCGCGCGGGCGACGACGACGTGCTGGCCCGCCTGGACCGGGAGAACTGGTCCACCGTGCACTCCGTGCAGCCCCGCCCCGCGCCCCCGCACGAGCCGTTCTTCTCCGAGCGGTTCGGCCCCCGCGACCACTTGGTCGCCGAGGTGGACGGCGAGGTCGTCGGGTACATCCGGCTCGGCTTCCCCACCCCGCTCGCCGTCAACGCGCACGTACGCCAGATCCTCGGCTTCGTCGTCGCCGAGCGGGCGCGCGGCAAGGGCGTGGGCCGCGAGCTGATCAGGGCGGTCGTGGCGGAGGCCCGCCGCCAGGGCGCGCGCCGCCTCACCCTGCGCGTGCTCGGCCACAACGCGCCCGCCCGCACGCTGTACGAGTCCGAGGGCTTCGTGACCGAGGGCGTGCTCCCCGGCGAGTTCCTCCTGGACGGGCAGTACGTCGACGACGTGCTGATGGGCCGCGCCCTGTGACCTGCCCGGGCGGCCGCGGCCGCCCGGGGCGACACCCGACCTGACCGGCCCGGCGTGCGGGCGGCCCGCGCTCGTAGGAGCGTGAGGACGACCCCCGTCGCCGGGAAGGAGCACGCATGCCCAGGCCCGCGGTAGGGCGGCAGAGCGCGCAGGGCTCCGGCTGGCCGCGCAGCGCGCCCACCCCGCCCTGGATGCGCTGGCCCGCGCCCGTGCTCCTGGTCCTGACCGTGGTCATCCAGGTCCTCACGCCCAAGACGCTCGACCTGAGCTTCCTGCTCGCGGCCGTGCCGCCGCTCGCCGCCCTCGCCTACGGGCCCGCCGCCACCGCGCTCCTGGGCGGCCTCGTGCTCCTGATGCTCAACCTCCCGCGCTACGACCTCGGCCACCCCGGCGAGAGCGACACCGCGACCGTGGCCTTCGTGGCCGTGCTCAGCGTGCTCTTCGCCGCCGTCCGCAGCCGCAGGGACGCCCAGCTCGTCACCGTGCGGACGGTGGCGGAGGCCGCGCAGTTCGCGGTGCTCCCGCCGCTGCCGGAGCGGGTGGGCCCGGTGCGCTGCGCGGGCCTGTACCGGGCGGCGCAGCGCGGCACCCTGGTCGGCGGCGACCTCTTCGACGTCCGCAGGGGGCCCCGCGGCGTGCGCGCCATGGTCGGCGACGTACAGGGACACGGCCTCGCGGCCGTCGGGACCGTGGCCGCGCTGATCGGCGCCTTCCGGGAGGCGGCCATCGACGAGCGCGACCTGGAGGGCGTGGCCGCCCGCCTCGACCGGCGCCTGGTCACCGACGCCGAGCCCATCGAGTCCGTCGAAGGCACCGCGGGAGCGGAGCGCGGCGAGCCCGGCGAACTCTTCGCCACCGCCGTGCTCATGCAGTTCGGGGCCGAGGCCGACGAGCTGCGCCTGGTCTCCTGCGGCCATCCGCCGCCCCTGCTGCTGCGCGGCGGCACCGTCACCGAGCTTCAGGTGTCCCCGGGGCCCCCGCTCGGCCTCGGCATCGCCGGGGTCGCGCCGCCCCGGGAGACCGTGGTGGAGCTGCGGCCCGGCGACTGGCTGCTGACCGTGACCGACGGCGTGACGGAGGCCAGGGACGCCTCCGGGGCCTTCTATCCGCTGGCGGAGCGCCTTCCCGCGCTCTTCGAGGCCGAGCAGGACGACCCGGCGGCCCTGACGGACGCGATCTGGCGGGATCTGGTGCGCTTCTCCGGCGGCGTACGGGACGACGTGGCGCTCCTGGTGTTCGCCTGGGAGCGCTGAAGGGGGCGGGGCCGCGCGGCTCAGCGGGCGGCGAACCGCTCCCACAGCCTCGGGTACCGCTGCGCGAGCACCGCGTCGTCCTCGAAGTCGATCGGGCTGCCCGCCGGCTCCGGCGGGGCGGGAGTGATGCCGAGGTCCGGCGCCACGACGCCGGTGAGCTGCTCGTAGGCCTCGTCGGCCGCGTAGCCCAGCTCCTCGCCGTCGCCGTCCAGCTCCTCGTCGAAGTCGTCGAGGAGGTCGGCGAGGGAGTCCGGGTCGTGCAGGGCGCCCTCGAAGACCTCGCGGCCCTGCCCGATGAGCCAGCACCGGAAGTAGTCGAAGGCGTCGTCGCTCACGCCGTCGAGCAGCACCCACGCGGCACCCCACAGGTCCCAGCGATAGGCGCGGTTGTAGCGGGCCTCGAAGTGCCGCGCGAAGTCGAGCACGGCGTCCGGGTCGGCCCGCAGCAGCCGCTCGACCAGCAGCTCGGCGTGGTCCTCCGGGTCGCCGTCGGCGGCCTCCCGGGTGCTGTCCACGATCTCCCAGAACTCCGTCTCGTCCATCACGGGACAAGCATCTGCCCTGGCGGGTGGGGCCGCACGCGGAGTGCGCCGGAATGCGGCTGTGTCGTTATGTGTGCACATGCCCGTGGAAAGCCCGACAGGAGGTGTCGGCTTTCGGTGGAAGGCTCGCCCCATGGAGAACGCACAGACAGCCACCGCTGCCCTGCCCCCGCTGACCGGAAGGATCGCCCTCGTCGCCGGGGCCACGCGCGGCGCCGGGCGCGCCATGGCCGTGGAACTCGGCCGGGCCGGAGCCACCGTGTACGTGACGGGCCGCACAACCCGCGAGCACGTCAGCGAGGTCGGCCGCGACAGCGAGACCATCGAGGAGACGGCGGACCTCGTGACCGCGGCGGGGGGCCGGGGCATCGCGGTCCCCACCGACCACCTCGACCCCGAGCAGGTCCGGGCGCTCGTGGACCGGATCGACGAGGAGCAGCACCGCCTCGACATCCTCGTCAACGACGTCTGGGGCGGTGACGTCCACGTCGAGTGGGACAAGAAGATGTGGGAGCACGACCTCGACAAGGGCCTGCGCGTCCTGCGCCTCGGCGTCGAGACCCACATCGTCACCAGCCGCTTCGCGCTGCCGCTGCTCATCCGCCACCAGGGCGGCCTGGTCGTCGAGGTCACCGACGGCACCGCCGCGTACAACGAGCGCTACCGCAAGCCCTACTACTACGACCTCGCCAAGGCGGCCCCGCTGCGGATGGCCCGCGCGCTCGCCGAGGAACTCCAGGAGTACGGCTGCACGGCGGTCTGCCTCACCCCGGGCTGGCTGCGCTCGGAGGCCATGCTCGACACGTACTTCAAGGTCTCCGAGGAGCACTGGCTCGACGGCACGAAGCAGAACCCGCACTTCGCCATCTCCGAGACCCCCACGTACGTGGGCCGCGCCCTCGCCGCGCTCGCCGCCGACCCCGACGTGGCTCGCTGGAACGGCGCGTCGCTGTCCAGCGGCGGACTCGCCGCGGAGTACGGCTTCACGGACGTGGACGGCTCCGCGCCGGACGCCTGGCGGTACCTCACGGAGGTCGACCAGGAGAGCCCGACCGCGGACGTGACCGGCTACCGATAGTCCGGCGGCGGCGGTCCGTCAGCGGTAGAGCGCGGCCATCCGGGCCGCCGTGGCCGCGAGCCGCTCGCGCAGCTCCGGCGGCTCCAGGACCTCCACCTCCGGGCCCAGGGCGAGCAGTTGGGTGTACGCGACGACGGGGGACTCGACGGGCAGGGTGACGGTCACCCGGCCCCGCTCGTCGGGTTCGGCGCCGTCGAGCGCCTCGCGGGCGGCCGCGCGGTCCGTGACGTACGGCAGCTGCCGGGCCCCGTCCGGGGACAGCCTGAGCACGGCCTCGTCCCGCAGGATGGCCCGCGCGAACTGCGCGGCCCGCTCCTCCCAGAAGCCGGGCAGGTCGAACTCCTCGTCCCGTACGAAGCGGTCGCCGGACGCGGCGGAGGAGACCGCGGTGAAGCGGTCGATGCGGTACACCCGGAACGAGCCGGTGTCCGGGACGCGGGCGCACAGGTACCAGACGCCCGCCTTCAGGACCAGGCCGTACGGCTCCAGCTCCCGCTCCACCTCGGTGTCCTGGCGGCGGTAGCGCGCGCTGACGCGGCGGTCGTCCCACACCGCGTCGGCCACGGCGGGCAGCAGCTCCGGGGCCGGGGTCTCCCTGAACCAGCCGGGGGCGTCGAGGTGGAAGCGCTGGGCCGCGTTCTGCGGGGCGTCGCTCAGGGAGGGCAGGAGGGCCGCGGACACCTTCAGGCGGGCCGCGGACGCGGCGTCGTCCAGGCCCATCTCGCGCAGCGCGCCCGGCACGCCCGACAGGAACAAGGCCTCCGCCTCGCTGCGGGCGAGCCCGGTGAGCCGGGTCCGATAGCCCCCGACGAGCCGGTAGCCGCCCGCACGGCCACGGTCCGCGTACACCGGGACGCCCGCCTCCGAAAGGGCCTGCGCGTCCCGGGTGATGGTCCGCTCCGACACCTCCAGCTCGGCCGCCAGCTCGGCGGCGGTCATGGAGGCCCGCGCCTGCAACAGCAGCACCATCTTGATCAGCCGGGCAGCACGCATGCCCCCATCATGCCGCGCCCCGGCCGCCCACAGCCGCAAAGGGGTGCGGGGGTTCCGCCCACCCCGGGCAGAACCCCCGCACCCCTCGAACCGAGCCGGAGGCCTACAGGCCGTACTTGGCCCGTGCCTCCTTCACCGAGGCCGCGGGCACCGCGCCACGCCGTGCCAGCTGCGCGAGCGCCGCGACGACGATCGACTCCGCGTCGACGCCGAAGTGGCGGCGGGCCGCGTCACGCGTGTCGGACAGGCCGAAGCCGTCCGCGCCGAGCGAGGAGTAGTCCTGCTCGACCCACTGGGCGATCTGGTCGGGCACCTGGCGCATGTAGTCGGACACCGCGAGCACGGGGCCCTCCGCGCCGGCGAGCGCCTGGCGCACGTACGGCACGCGCTCCTCGCCGCGCAGCAGCGCCTCGTCCGCCTCCAGGGCGTCCCGGCGCAGCTCCGTCCAGGAGGTCGCGGACCACACGTCGGCGGCCACGCCCCACTCCTCGGCGAGCATCCGCTGGGCCTTCAGGGTCCAGTGGATGGCCGTGCCCGAGCCGATGAGCTGGATCCGCGCGGCGTTGGCCGCGGGGGACAGGCCCGCGGTCTCGGCCGTGTTGAAGCGGTACAGGCCCTTGATGATGCCCTCGTCCACGCCCGCGGGCTTCGCGGGCTGCGGCATCGGCTCGTTGTAGACCGTCAGGTAGTAGAAGACGTCCTGATCCTCGCCCGGCCTGGCCTCGCCGTACATGCGGCGCAGGCCCTCCTTGACGATGGCACCGATCTCGTACGCGAACGCCGGGTCGTAGGTCAGCGCCGCCGGGTTGGTGGAGGCGATGAGCGGCGAGTGGCCGTCCGCGTGCTGAAGGCCCTCACCCGTCAGCGTCGTACGACCGGCGGTCGCGCCGACGAGGAAGCCGCGGCCGAGCTGGTCGCCGAGCTGCCACATCTGGTCGGCGGTGCGCTGCCAGCCGAACATCGAGTAGAAGATGTAGAACGGGATCATCGCCTCGCCGTGCGTCGCGTACGACGACGAAGCGGCGATGAAGTCCGCCATCGAGCCGGCCTCGGTGATGCCCTCGTTGAGGATCTGGCCGTTCTTGGCTTCCTTGTAGTACATCAGCTGGTCGCGGTCGACCGGCTCGTACGTCTGGCCCTTGGGCGAGTAGATGCCGAGCGACGGGAACAGCGACTCCATGCCGAAGGTGCGCGCCTCGTCCGGGACGATCGGCACCCAGCGCTTGCCGGACTCCTTGTCGCGGACCAGGTCCTTGACGAGGCGGACGAACGCCATGGTGGTCGCGACCGACTGTGAGCCGGAGCCCTTGTCGAAGGCCGCGAAGGCCTTGTCGGCGGGCGCGGGCAGCGGGGCAAGCGCGTGCGTGCGGCGGGCCGGGGCCGGGCCGCCGAGGGCCGCGCGGCGCTCCTGGAGGTAGCGGACCTCGGGCGAGTCGGCGCCGGGGTGGCCATAGGGCACCTGGCCGTCGACGAACTGGCTGTCGGAGATGGGCAGCTCAAGAAGGTCACGCATGTTCTTGAACTCGTCCGTCGACAGCTTCTTCATCTGGTGGTTCGCGTTCTTGGACGCGAAGCCCTCACCGAGGGTGAAGCCCTTGACGGTCTGCGCCAGGATGACGGTCGGCGCGCCCTTGTGCGCGAGCGCGGCCTTGTACGCGGCGTACACCTTGCGCGGCTCGTGGCCCCCGCGCGACAGGTGGAAGCACTCCAGGATCTTGTCGTCGCTCAGCAGCTTGGCCAGCTCGACGAGCGCCGGGTCCTTGCCGAAGAAGTCCTCGCGGATGTACGCGGCGTCACGCGTCTGGTACGTCTGCACCTGCGCGTCCGGGACCTCGCGCAGGCGGCGCACCAGGGCACCGGTGGTGTCGAGCGCGAACAGCTCGTCCCAGGCGTTGCCCCACAGCGACTTCACGACGTTCCAGCCGGCGCCGCGGAACTGGGCCTCCAGCTCCTGCACGATCTTGAAGTTGGCGCGGACGGGGCCGTCGAGGCGCTGGAGGTTGCAGTTGATGACGAAGGTGAGGTTGTCCAGCTCCTCACGGGCGGCGAGCGCGAGGGCCGCCGTCGACTCCGGCTCGTCCATCTCGCCGTCGCCGAGGAACGCCCACACGTGCGAGGACGAGACGTCCTTGATGCCGCGGTTCGTCAGGTAGCGGTTGAAGCGGGCCTGGTAGATCGCCGACAGCGGGCCGAGGCCCATGGAGACGGTCGGGAACTCCCACAGCCAGGGCAGGCGGCGCGGGTGCGGGTACGACGGCAGGCCGTTGCCGCCCGACTCCTGGCGGAAGTTGTCGAGCTGCTGCTCGCCGAGGCGGCCGTCCAGGAAGGCGCGGGCGTAGATGCCGGGCGAGGCGTGGCCCTGGATGTACAGCTGGTCGCCGGAACCGTCGCCCTCCTTGCCGTGGAAGAAGTGGTTGAAGCCGGTCTCGTACAGCCAGGCTGCCGAGGCGAAGGTGGCGATGTGGCCGCCGACGCCGTACTTCGAGCCGCGGCTGACCATCGCGGCCGCGTTCCACCGGTTCCACGCGGTGATGCGGGCCTCCATCGCCTCGTCGCCGTCGACGACGGGCTCGGCGGAGGTCGGGATGCTGTTGACGTAGTCCGTCTCAAGAAGCTTGGGCAGCGCCAGGCCCGCGCCCTCGGCGCGCTCCAGTGTGCGGCGCATCAGGTACGCGGCACGGTGCGGCCCGGCTGCCTTGGTCACGGCGTCCAGGGAGGCCTGCCATTCGGCGGTCTCCTCGGGGTCGCGGTCCGGGAGCTGGTCGAGCTCGCTCGGCTGGATGCGGGAGGGGTCGGTCATTACGCCGCCTTCCTGAGTCGGAGGGGTTCCCGTGCCTGGTCAGGCGGGGGCCCTTAACGGAAAGGGTCGGGGGTGCCCTAGGTCTTTGGCAGGACAGGGCGTGAGGCTCAGGTGAGAGCCCGTCGATGACTGTAAGCCCACGATCGATGATCGATCAAAGCGTTGAGCGGAAAACTTCCCTCTCGGGGCAAAAGTAGGCACAGGGTGCCACGGTGAGGGACACCGGGTGCCTTCGATTCGCAGGATTCATGCAGGTGAGGCCACGTTTGAGCGCGCCTCACTCGGGATGAGCGTCGCCGTCCGGCCGGGGCGCGCAGCCGAGGACGTGGGCCTTCACCAGCTCCGCGATCCGCGGGTCCCGGCGCTGGAAGGCTTGGACGAGGGCCTCGTGCTCCTCCGCGTACGACTGCTGGACGGTGCCGAGCCAGCGGATGGAGAGGGCCGTGAAGACCTCGATGCCGAGGCCTTCCCAGGTGTGCAGGAGCACCGAGTTGCCCGCGGCCCGCACCATCTCGCGGTGGAAGGCGACCGTGTGCCGCACCTGCGCGGTGCCGTCCTTGGCACGGTCCGCCTCGTACAGGGCGGCGACGTGCGGTTCGAGGGCCGAGCAGTCCTCCGCGAGCCCCTCGGCGGCGAGTTCGGCCGCGATGGCCTCAAGGCCGGCCCGGACGGGGTAGCTCTCCTCCAGGTCGGCCGCGGAGAGGTTGCGCACGCGCACGCCCTTGTTGGGCGCGGACTCGATCAGGCGCAGGGACTCAAGCTCCCGCAGGGCCTCGCGCACCGGTGTCTGGCTGACCTCCAGCTCGACGGCGATGCGCCGCTCCACGATCCGCTCGCCCGGCTTCCAGCGACCGCTGACGATGCCTTCCACAATGTGCTCGCGAATCTGTTCGCGCAGCGAGTGAATGACGGGCGCGGTCATAGGGAGGCTCCACGGGCAGAGGCGGCGGGCGACCTCTAGACAATACGGCCGCGCCCCCGTCCGGAAACCTCCGGGCGGGGGCGCGGCCGCCGATGAGACGAGTCTTACAGTCCGTCTCCAGAGCCTTACAGGCCCAGCTCGACCTCGAACTCGCCGGCCTCAAGGATGGCCTTGACCGTGGTCAGGTAGCGGGCGGCGTCCGCGCCGTCCACCAGACGGTGGTCGTAGGACAGTGTCACGTAGGTCATGTCGCGCACGGCGATGGTCTCGCCGAGGTCCGGGTGGTTGATGACCACCGGGCGCTTGACCGTGGCACCGATGCCCAGGATGCCCACCTGGTTCGGCGGCACGATGATCGTGTCGAACAGCGCGCCGCGCGAGCCGGTGTTGGAGATGGTGAAGGTCGCGCCCGACATCTCGTCCGGGCTGATCTTGCTGGTGCGGACCTTGTTGGCCAGGTCGGCGGTCGCCTTGGCGATGCCGGCCAGGTTGAGGTCACCGGCACCCTTGATGACCGGGGTCATCAGGCCCTTCTCGGAGTCCACGGCGATGCCGATGTTCTCCGAGTCGAAGTAGGTGATGGTGCCCTCGTCCTCGTTGATCCGGGCGTTGACGACCGGGTGGGCCTTCAGCGCCTGCGCGGCGGCCTTCACGAAGAACGGCATCGGGGACAGCTTGACGCCCTCGCGGGCGGCGAAGGCGTCCTTGGCCTTGGCGCGCAGCTTCATCAGCTTGGTGATGTCGACCTCGACCACGCTGGAGAGCTGGGCCTGGCCGTGCAGCGCCTTCATCATGTTGTCGCCGATGACCTTGCGCATGCGGGTCATCTTGACCGTCTGGCCGCGCAGCGGGGACGCCTCGATGACCGGAGCCTTCGAGGGGGCAGCGGCGGCGGCCGGGGCGGCGGGGGCGGCGGCCGGAGCCGGGGCGCTCTTCGCGGCCTCGGCGGCGGCGAGCACGTCCTGCTTGCGGATGCGGCCACCGACACCGGAGCCCTTGACCGAGCCCAGGTCCACGCTGTTCTCGGCGGCGAGCTTGCGCACCAGCGGGGTGACGTACGCGCCGTCGTCGGCCGGGGTGGCCGGAGCCGGGGCGGCCGGGGCGGCGGGCTTGGCCGGAGCGGCCGGAGCGGCCGGAGCCGGGGCGGCCTGAGCGGGCTGGGCGGGCTGCGCCGGAGCGGCCGGGGCCGCGGGCTGAGCCGGGGCCGGGGCCGGGGCCGGGGCCGGGGCGGCGGCAGCGGGCTGCGCCGGAGCGGCGGGCTCCGCCTTGGCCGGGGCCGGGGCCTCGGCGGGGGCGGCCGGGGCGGCCGCGGGGGCGGCACCGGCGGCGCCGATGACGGCGAGCTTGGCGCCGACCTCGGCGGTCTCGTCCTCACCGACGGTGATCTCGAGCAGCACGCCGGAGACCGGCGCGGGGATCTCGGTGTCGACCTTGTCGGTGGAGACCTCCAGGAGGGGCTCGTCGGCCGAGACCTCCTCGCCGACCTCCTTCAGCCAGCGGGTGACGGTGCCCTCGGTGACGGACTCGCCGAGCGCGGGCAGCGTGACGTCGGTGCCCTCGGCGGCGCCGCCGACCGGGGCGGCGGGCGCCTCAGCCGGAGCCGGGGCGGCCGGGGCCTCCTCGGCGGCAGGCGCCGGGGTCGGCTCGGCGGCCGGGGCCTCCTCGGCGGCCGGGGCCTCGGCGGGCGCGCCGGAGCCGTCGTCGATGACGGCCAGCTCGGCGCCGACCTCGACGGTCTCGTCCTCGGCGACCTTGATGGAGGCCAGGATGCCCGCGGCGGGCGAGGGGATCTCGGTGTCGACCTTGTCGGTCGATACCTCGAGCAGCGGCTCGTCGGCCTCGACGCGCTCGCCTTCGGCCTTCAGCCAACGGGTGACAGTGCCCTCGGTGACGCTCTCGCCGAGCGCCGGAAGGGTTACGGAAACCGACATGGTTTCTGTTGCTCCTTACGAAATTGCGGAAGTCTGGTCGTCGCGTCCGTGGACTGAAGGTCAGTCGTGGGAGTGCAGGGGCTTGCCGGCGAGGGCGAGGTGGGCCTCGCCGAGCGCCTCGTTCTGCGTCGGGTGGGCGTGGATGAGCTGCGCCACCTCGGCGGGCAGGGCCTCCCAGTTGTAGACCAGCTGGGCCTCGCCCACCTGCTCACCCATGCGGTCGCCGACCATGTGGACGCCGACCACGGCACCGTCCTTGACCTGGACGAGCTTGATCTCGCCCGCGGTCTTCAGGATCTTGCTCTTGCCGTTGCCCGCGAGGTTGTACTTGAGGGCGACGACCTTGTCCGCGCCGTAGATCTCCTTGGCCTTCGCCTCGGTGATGCCGACCGACGCGACCTCGGGGTGGCAGTACGTCACCCGCGGCACGCCGTCGTAGTCGATCGGCACGGTCTTCAGACCGGCCAGGCGCTCCGCCACCAGGATGCCCTCGGCGAAGCCGACGTGCGCGAGCTGGAGGGTGGGGACGAGGTCACCGACGGCGGAGATCGTCGGGACGTTCGTGCGCATGTATTCGTCGACCAGGACGTAGCCGCGGTCCATGGCGACGCCCTGCTCCTCGTACCCGAGGCCCTGGGAGACCGGGCCGCGGCCGATGGCGACGAGCAGCACCTCGGCCTCGAAGGTCTTGCCGTCGGCGAGGGTGACCCGCACGCCGTTCTCGGTGTACTCGGCCTTCTCGAAGAAGGTGCCCAGGTTGAACTTGATCCCGCGCTTGCGGAAGGCGCGCTCAAGCAGCTTGGAGCTGTTCTCGTCCTCGGCGGGCACGAGGTGCTTGAGGCCCTCGACGACCGTGACGTCCGTGCCGAAGGACTTCCACGCCGAGGCGAACTCGACGCCGATGACGCCGCCGCCCAGGATGATCGCGGACTGCGGCACGCGGTCCAGGGTCAGCGCGTGGTCCGAGGAGATGACGCGGTTGCCGTCGATCTCCAGGCCCGGCAGGGACTTCGGCACGGAGCCGGTCGCGAGCAGCACGTGGCGGCCCTGGACGCGCCGGCCGTCGACGTCCACGGAGGTCGGGGACGACAGGCGGCCCTCGCCCTCGATGTACGTGACCTTGCGGGAGGCGACCAGGCCCTGGAGGCCCTTGTAGAGGCCCGCGATGACGTCGTCCTTGTACTTGTGGACGGCGTTGATGTCGATGCCTTCGAAGGTGGCCTTGACACCGAACTGGCCGGCCTCGCGCGCCGAGTCGGCGACCTCGCCGGCGTGCAGCAGGGCCTTCGTCGGGATGCAGCCGTTGTGCAGGCAGGTGCCGCCGAGCTTGTTCTTCTCGATCAGTGCGACGTCCAGACCCAGCTGCGACGCGCGCAGGGCCGCGGCGTAACCGCCGCTACCACCGCCGAGGATCACTAGGTCGAAAACGGTGCTGGCGTCGTTCGCCACGTCACGTCCTCCATGCATGTGCGCCGTGCGCCGGACCCCTATTGCCGGGGACGACCGGTCGGTCGGCTGGTATACGGCCGCTCTTCTTCGGCCCTTTGGTGGGGGCCCTGTCCTGCCGAGAACCCATCTTCGCACTTGTCGGCGGCAGGCGGGACGCCGGGCCGGGCTGATCGCCCGTAGCGAGAGGTCAGAGCCACGTACAAACGTACGGATTTCATCGACAGCGAAATCGGCGTGCGGGACGAGCGCGCGGATGCGCCCGGACGGGTACGGCCCCGTGGGCGAGGGCGCCCCGGGGCCGTACGTCGGTGGCTGCTCAGCCGAGGTCGCCCGCGGCGGTGCGCTCCGCGAGACGCACCAGGGTGCGGACGGCGGAGCCGGTGCCGCCCTTGGGGGTGTAGCCGTAGGGGGCGCCCTCGTGGAAGGCCGGGCCCGCGATGTCCAGGTGGGCCCAGGTGATGCCCTCGCCCACGAACTCCTTCAGGAACAGGCCCGCGACCAGGCCGCCGCCCATGCGCTCGCCCATGTTGGCGATGTCGGCGGTGGGGGAGTCCATGCCCTTGCGCAGGTGCTCGGGCATCGGCATCGGCCAGGACGGCTCGCCGACCTCCCCGGCGATCTCGTGGATCGACGTGCGGAAGGCGTCGTCGTTGGCCATGATGCCGAAGGTGCGGTCGCCCAGGGCCAGGACCATGGCGCCGGTCAGCGTCGCCACGTCGACGATCGCGTCGGGCTCGTCCTCGGAGGCCTTGGTGAGCGCGTCGGCGAGGACCAGGCGGCCCTCGGCGTCGGTGTTCAGGACCTCCACCGTCTTGCCGCTGTACATGCGCAGGACGTCGCCCGGTCGGGTGGCCGAGCCGGACGGCATGTTCTCGGCGAGGGCCAGCCAGCCGGTGACGTTGACCTCGAGGCCGAGGCGTGCGGCGGCGACCACGGCCGCGAACACGGCGGCGGCGCCGCTCATGTCGCACTTCATGGTCTCGTTGTGACCCGCGGGCTTGAGCGAGATGCCGCCCGAGTCGTACGTGATGCCCTTGCCGACGAAGGCCAGGTGCTTCTTCGCCTTGGACGAGGTGTACGACAGCTTGACCAGGCGGGGCGGGGCCGCCGAGCCCGCGCCGACGCCGAGGATGCCGCCGTAGCCGCCCTTGGCGAGCGCCTTCTCGTCGAGCACCTGCACCTTGATGCCGTGCTCCTTGCCCGCGGCCTGGGCGACCGCGGCGAAGGCCTCCGGGTAGAGGTCGTTCGGCGGGGTGTTGATCAGGTCGCGGGCGCGGTTCAGCTCCTCGGCGACGGCGACGGCGCGCTCGACCGCGGCCTTGTAGGCCTTGTCGCGCGGCTTGCCGCCGAGCAGGGCGGCCTCGGCGAGGGGGCCCTTGGCGTCCTTGGCGGCCTTCTTGGCCTTGGCGCTGTCGGCGTTGCCCTTGTAGGCGTCGAAGGCGTACGCCCCGAGGAGCGCGCCCTCCGCGATCGCGCCCGCGTCGTCGGCGTTCTCCAGGGGCAGCGCGAACGCCGCCTTCTTCGAACCGGCGAGGGCGCGCGCGGCGACGCCGGCGGCACGGCGCAGCACCTCCGCGTCGTACGCCTGGCCCTTCTCCGGGACCGCGCCGAGGCCGACTGCCAGGATCACCGGCGCCTTGAAGCCGGAGGGCGCGGGCAGCTTGGTCGCCTCACCTTCGCCGCCGGAGGCGCCGAGGGTCTCCAGGACGGACGCGAGCTTGCCGTCGTACGCCTTGTCCACGGCCTCGGCGCCAGGGGCCACGACCGGGCCCTTGGCGCCCTTCGCGACACCGACGACGATCGCGTCGGCACGCAGGCCGGACGCGGCGGCGGTGCTGAGAGTCAGAGCAGTCACGGTGCTGAAGTCCCTCTTTCATAGGAGGTTTCATTGAGTTCTCGCGGGCTTTGGGGTGGTAAGCCCGTCGCGAGCCTACGCCCGCAAGCAATGCGGTGTGCCTCACTGTGCGTGCTGGCCGAGGGCGAGCACAAGCAGGGCGGCCGTGGCGGCGGCCTCGGCGAGTCCTCCGAAGACATCGCCGGTGACGCCGCCGAACCGCCGTACGCAGTGCCGCAGGAGGGCCTCGGCGGCGGCGCAGGCGAGCAGGACGGCGGCCGCGTTCCGCACGGCGGAGACGACGTCGGCGGGGGCGCCGGAGCCCGTCACCGCTCCCGCGGCGGCGGCCGCGGCGGTGACGGCCACGAGCACGGCAAGGGCCGCGCGCGCGGGCACCGTGCCCGCGACGGCCGCGCCGAGCCCCTCGGGCCTGGCCGGCGGCACCTCGGCGCGGGCGGCGAGGGTGAGCGCGAGCCGGGCGGCCGTGGCGGCCACCGCGGCCCCGCAGAAGCCGTGCGCCCAGCCCTCGTCGTACAGCTCGGCGAGGGCGGCGACCTGCGCGAACAGGACAAGGACCAGCGTGATCACGCCGAACGGGCCGATGTCGGACTGCTTCATGATCCGCAGCGCGTCGGCGGCGGGCTTGCCGCTGCCGAGGCCGTCGGCGGTGTCGGCGAGGCCGTCGAGGTGCAGCCCCCGGGTGCCCGCGGCGGGCACGGCGACGGCGGCCACCGCGGCGAGCGGCGGGCTCGCGCCGAGGGCGAGCAGGGCCGCCCCGAGACCCCCCGCGAGCAGGCCGAGCACGAGCCCCGCGACCGGGGCGCACAGCATGCCCGCGCGGGCGGCCCCGCGGTCCCACCGGCGCACGCGCACGGGCAGCGCGGTGAGCGTCCCGAAGGCGAAGCGGAGGCCGTCGGAGGGGGTGGGTCTGGGCATTGGGCGAGGTTACCCGGCAGGTCGGGGCGGTCCGCCGCCGCCCTGCTCGGCGGCCCGCCGCCGCACGGCCCGGCCGGGCGCCCCCGGCCTGCCCGCGGCGGCGCCCGGCCGGGGGTGCCCCGGCCTGCGCGCGGCGGCGGCGAACCGCAAGATGGGCCCATGGACGGCTGGTGGTACCGGAACGTCGTGGAGCCGGGGAAGCTGCCCCTGCTGCTCGCGCTCGTCTCCTTCGTGGGCTGCTTCCTCGTCACGCGCACCATCACCCGCCTCATCCGCGCCGGGAAGGGCCCGTTCCGGAACATCACCACCGGGGACGTGCACGTCCACCACGTCGTCCCGGGCATCTTCCTGATGCTGGTGGGCGGCTTCTGGGCGGTGGCCGCCGGACGGCACGACTTCGGCTCGATGTGCGCGGCCGTGATCTTCGGCGTCGGCGCTGGCCTGGTCCTCGACGAGTTCGCGCTGATCCTGCACCTGGACGACGTGTACTGGAGCGAGCAGGGCCGCAAGAGCGTGGAGGTGGTGATCCTCACCGCGGCCCTGGTGGTTCTGATCCTCACCGGCTTCACGCCGTTCGGCGTGAACGAACTCTCCGTGACCGAGCGGCACAACCGCTTCGCCTTCGCCCTGAACATCGCCGTGAACTGCGGCTTCGCGCTCATCGCGATGCTCAAGGGCAAGCTGCGCACGGCCCTGATCGGCATGGTGGTGCCGTTCGTTGCGCTCGTCGGCGCGATCCGCCTCGCCCGGCCGGGCTCGGCCTGGGCGCGGCGGTTCTACCGCGACCGGCCGCGCGCCCGGGCGAGGGCGGGCCTGCGCGCCTTCCGCCACGACCGCCGCTGGACGGCCAAGCGCCGCAGGCTTCAGGACGTCATCGGGGGCAGGCCGGACCCGGAGCCGCGCCCCGCTGCGCCGCGCCGCAGGTGACGTACCGCCGTGGTCACCGCGCACACGGCGAGGACGCCCGCGATGGCCGCGAGGTGCTCCTTGCCCGCGAGGTTGTTCTTGACCAGGACCTCGACCACCATCAGGGCGACGACCAGGACCCCGGTCGCGTACGCCCGGTGGCGCCAGCACACGTACACCGCGAGGCCGACGACCGCCGCCGACGGGCCGGTGTCGACGACCTGCGCGTCGGATGCGGGAAGGCCGATCCAGCTGTCGGGCCCGAGGGCGATGCCCACGCGCGCGTAGAGGGTGCCCGCGAGCGTGGCCGCGTACCCGACGAGCAGCGCGCGCCACCAGCCGAGGCAGATCTCGGCGATGCCGAACACCACCAGGATCTGCGCGAGCGCGCCCCACACCGGCAGGTCGAGAGCGGGGACGAAGAGCGACAGCGGGGTGCGGACCAGCGCGAGCCACAGCGGCTCCTCGGCCCGCACGGAGCCGATGTTCTGCACGAACTGGTAGCCCCAGGGCTGGTTCTGCACGTACTGGAAGGCCGCGGTCAGGCAGACGGCGCCGAGCGTCATCGGGATCGCGCGCCAGCGCTTGGCGACGAGCCCGCCGCGCACGGTGGAGTACAGGTCGCCCCACTCGGCACGGGCCAGCCGGGACAGGGTGCTCATCTTCGGGACTCCAAATGTGTGCGGTGCAGCCGCCCCCGAGTTCTCGGCTTCGCTCGACCAGGGGGGACCCCCCTGGTCAGGCCCGGCGCTTCCAGAAAGCCCTCGGCGCGGGCGGACGCGACACCGATGCGCGGCAGGTCCGCGCTCTTCTCGAAGAGGAGGAAACGCGGCTCCCAGATGGGCCGGTACTTGGCGTTGGCGCGGTACAGCGACTCGATCTGCCACCACCGGGAGAAGAAGCTGAGCAGCGAGCGCCACAGCCGCAGCACCGGGCCCGCGCCGAGCCGCGAACCACGCTCGAAGACCGATCTGAACATCGCGAAGTTCAGCGACACCTGCGTGATCTGGATCTCGGCCGCGCGCTGGAGCAGCTCGATGACCATGTACTCCATCAGGCCGTTGTCGGAGTCCCGGTCGCGGCGCATCAGGTCCAGGGAGAGCCCGTGCGGCCCCCAGGGGACGAAGGAGAGCACCGCCCGCAGCTCGCCCTCGCCGTCGGTGCACTCCAGCATCACGCACTGGCCGTCGGCGGGGTCGCCGAGGCGGCCGAGCGCCATGGAGAAGCCGCGCTCGGTGGCGCCGTCGCGCCAGTCGTCGGCGCGTTCGAGGAGGCGGGCCATCTCGTCCTCGGGGATGTCCGCGTGGCGTCGCACGCGCACCTGGTACCCGGCGCGCTTGACGCGGTTGTAGGCCTGGCGGACCGTGCGCATGGCGCGGCCCTCCAGGGTGAAGTCGGCGATCTCCACGATGGCCTCGTCGCCCAGTTCCAGCGCGTCCAGGCCGTGCCGGGCGTAGATCGTGCCCGCTTCCTCGCTCGCGCCCATCACCGCCGGGGTCCAGCCGTGCTCGCGGGCTTCGGCGAGCCACGGCTCGATGGCGCCGGGCCAGGCCTCGGGGTCGCCGATGGGGTCGCCGGAGGCGAGCGAGACGCCGCCGACCACGCGGTAGGTGACCGCGGCCTTGCCGGTCGGCGACCAGACGACGCTCTTCTCCCGGCGCAGCGCGAAATAGCCGAGGGAGTCGCGCTCGCCGTGCTTGGCGAGCAGGGTCCGCAGACGGGCCTCGTCGTCCTCGCTGAGCGGGTCGACGGCCCGGCGGGAGCGGAAGGCGGCGTACAGGACGGCGATGAGCAGCAGCGTGCTCAGGACGTTGATGGTGACGTTGACCCAGCCGGGGGTCGAGATGCCCGCGAACCGGGAGTCGTCGGCGGCGAGCGAGACCAGGCGCATCGTGCCGTAGCGCCAGCGGTCGAGGAACGTCGAGCGGTAGTCGTCGTGGGCGTGGTTGGTGACGGTCACCAGGAGCGCGGCCAGCAGCGAGGTCGCGAGCAGCCCGCCGACGGCGACGGTCGCCGCCAGCTTGGGGTTGGACCGGTCGCCCTTGGCGTAGAACTCGCGGCGGCCGACGAGCAGCGCGGCGACGAAGCCCGCGGTGAGCACGAGCGAGACCCAGTTCTGCGCGTACTGCCGGATCTCGGGGAAGAACATCGCCACCGCGAAGAGCAGCAGGAACAGACCGCTCAGTACGGTGTTGAGGATCCAGGAGGCCCGTTTGCGGCGGCGCATCGTGACGGCGAGGAACGCGGTGAACACGCCGGAGGCGAACCCCGCGGTGAGCATGTACGGGGTGAAGTAGTTCTCCGTGTTGTGCCGTCTGAGGTCCTGCCCCAGGGAGACCCAGACGGCACTGAGGAAGTTGACGAACGCGACGGCCCGCAGATACCAGACGGCGGCCGCCGCGGCTCTCCGGGAGGCCGGGGTGGACGTCGTGCGTTGCTCTTCCTTCGGCCGTTCATCTCCCATGAAAAGGGATCTTATGGGGCGGTGTGATGTGATATGCCGTCACGGGCCGCGCCCGGGGGCCCACGCGCCCGGGACGGGCCGAGTCCGAGGCGGGCCGAGTCCGGGACGGCCCGCGCCCGAGGGGGCCCGCGCCCGAGGGGGCCCCGGCTATTCGGAGACGGGAAGCTCCGCCGCGAGCGCCGCGGCCGACCGCACCAGCGGCACCGCGAGCAGCGCCCCCACTCCCTCGCCCACCTTCACCCCGTGGCTGAGCAGCGGTTCGAGCGCCATCCGGTCGAGCGCCTTGGCCTGCGCGGGCTCCCCGCTGTCGTGCCCGGCCAGCCACCAGTCCGGCGCCCGGAAGGCGACCCGCTGGGCCACCAGGGCCGCCGCGGCGGACACCACGCCGTCCAGGACCACGGGCGTGCGCCGCACCGCGGACTGGAGCAGGAACCCGGTCATGGCCGCGACGTCGGCCCCGCCCACCGCCGCGAGCAGCTGCAACTGGTCGCCGAGCACCGGCCGCGCGCGCCGCAGGGAGTCCCGGACCGCCGCGCACTTGCGCATCCAGGCCAGGTCGTCGATCGGCTGCCCGCCGCGCCCGGTCACCACGGACGCGTCGGTGCCGCACAGGGCCGCGATCAGGGTCGCCGCCGGCGTCGTGCCGCCGACGCTGACGTCGCCGAGCACCACCAGGTCGGTGCCGGAGTCGGCCTCCTCGTCGGCGAGCGCGATGCCCGCGCGCACCGCGCGCTCGGCCTCGTCCGCGGTGAGCGCGTCCTCGATGTCGATGCGGCCGGAGCCGCGCCGCACCCGGTGCCCCGCGACCTCGGCGGGCAGCTCGCCCGGGTCGCAGTCCAGGGCCAGGTCGACCACGCGCACGGGCACGTCGAGGCGCCGCGCGAGCACGGCCGCGGGCGCCTGTCCGGACAGGACGGACCGCACGAGGTCCGCGGCACCGCCCACGGGCCGCGCCGAGACGCCCAGCTCGGCGACGCCGTGGTCACCCGCGAAGAGCAGCGCCCGCGGCCGCTCGATCGGCTTGACCGGCACGGCCCCCTGGGCCGCCGACAGCCACTCGGCCAGCTCGTCCAGGCGGCCGAGGGAGCCGGGCGGCACGCTCTGCCGCTCCCTGCGCTCCTCGGCGTCGCGGCGCACCCCGCCGTCGGGCCGCTCGATCAGGTCGGTGAAGTCGTCGAGAATCAGCGAGCTCATTCGGCGAACAGTACCGGCGGGGGGTGACACGCGCGCGAACGGCCCCGCGCCGGTCCGCCACCGGTGAGACAGGCCCCGCGACGTCGTTGCCCCGCCTCCACTGATCCCTTACGTTCCGTTTGTGTCGAATCGCCCTGTCTCGTACGTCCGTCAGCAGGCCACCGACGACCCCGTCGAGCGCGTCCTCCGCGCCCGGCACTCCACCCGGCGCCACCGCGCCACCGCCCACGCCCTCGCGCGCCACCTCGAACCCGAGAGCTGGCTCGACGTCGGCACCGGACACGGCCGCCTCCCGGCCGCCGCCAAGGACGTCCTGCCGTACACCGCGTACGACGGCACGGACCCGGGCGAGGCCGTCGAGAAGGCCCGCGAGGCCGGGCACATCGAGGAGGCCCACCGGGGGCTCCTGCCCGACCTCGCCCCCCGCATCGCCGAGCGGTACGACGCGGTGAGCATGGTCCACCACCTGGAGCGCGTCCCCGACCCGGACGCGGAGCTTGCCGCCGCCCGCACCGTCCTGCGCCCCGGCGGACACCTGGTGATCGAGGCGGCCGACCCCGAGTGCCGCTCCGCCCGGCTGCTCGGCCCGTGGTGGCCGGCCCACGCGCGCACCCCCCAGGGGCGCCTGCTGCCCATCGGCAGGCTCCGGCGCACCCTGGACGAGCTGGGCTTCACGCTCGTCGACGTCGAGCGCCGCAGCCCGCACCTGCCGCTCGACCTGACCGGCGCGGCCGTCCTCGTCGTCGGCCGCGGGCTGCCGAGGGCCGCCGTACCGCGCCGGATCTGCCGCTGGGCGGCAATCCCCCTGATCGTGCTCGCCTACGCCCTGGACCAGTTGCTCGCGCCCCTGCTCACCCGCACCGGCTTCGGCAACACCTACCGCGTCATCGCCCGCCGCGACAGCGACGCCTGAGCCGTCTCAGCCGCGCAGCGGCAGCGCCTGCCCCGCCACCACCAGCAGCACGTGCTCGCACTCGGCGGCGAACGCGGCGTTCAGACGGCCCAGTTCGTCGCGGTAGCGGCGCCCCGACGCGGTCGCGGGGACGATGCCGGAGCCGACCTCGTTCGACACCGCGACGACCGGGCGGCGCGTGGCCCGCACCGCGTCCGCGAGTTCCGCGACGCGCCTCCGCAGCGCCCGCTCGCCGCCGCCCGCCCACTCGGCGTCGTCCCACGCGTTCACCTCGTCCATCGCCTGCGTCAGCCACAGCGACAGGCAGTCGATGAGCAGCGGCGGCCCCGGCTCGGCGAGCAGCGGCACAAGGTCGCAGGTCTCCGTGGTGCGCCAGGAGCCGGGCCGCCGCTCGCGGTGCGTCCGCACCCGCTCCGCCCACTCCTGATCCCCGCCGCGCAGCCCGCCCGTGGCCACGTACAGCACATCGGGAAAGGCTTCGAGGCGCCGCTCGGCCTCGACCGACTTGCCCGAGCGGGCACCGCCGAGAACCAGGGTGCGGCGCGGCACGTCCGGCACGTCCTCGTACGCGCCGACCTCCAGGGTCGTGCCGTCCGGCACCGCCCGCGCCCCGGCCGCCGCGAGCCTGCGGGCCAGCTCGGGGCCCGGCGGCACCTCGTGGCCGACGTGCACGGCGACGACGTCCGTGGTCGGGCCCGCGGCACCGGCCGCCCGCAGCCGGGCGAGCCCGTCCGGGCGGCCCACGACGTCGGCCACGACCATGTCGTACACGGCCTGCCCGCCGCCGTTCTCGCCGCCCACCCCGGCGGGCGCGCAGCCCGGCGGCAGATACAGCAGCCGCTCACCGTCGGGCCCCGTCACCTCGTAGCCGGTGCCGGGCGCGTCCATCGCGACGGCCCGCACCCGGTGCCCGGTGAGCAGCGCCAGCTCCCGGCCGTCCGGCACCCGGCCCGGCTGCGGAAGCCCGGCCGGCACCTCCACGGCCGGCCCGTCGTGCGGATGCGAGAGCAGCACCTGGCGCACCCCGCCGAGCGAGTGCCCGGCGCGGGCGGCGGCGAAGGCGGCGCCCGGGGTCAGGTCGAGCAGCAGCACCCCGTCCACGAGCAGGGCCGTCGCGGCGCGCGCCTGGTCGCCGAGCGCGGTCGCGCACGCGGCGCAGGGACAGCCGGGGCGGGGCAGCCCCTCGGGGGCTCCGGTGCCGAGCAGAGTCAGTTCCACAGGAAGATCCTCCCGCGTCGCCCCGCGCGCCGCGCGCCCGGCTAGGCTTCAAGCGGCTTCGGGACACCACTGGACCTCGGGAGGCTGACATGGCGGCATGGACGTGGCGGTTCGAGAAGGCGGACGGGACGGAGGTCCAGCCCGCCGTGCAGCCGGAGGAGTTCACCACTCAGGGAGACGCGGAGACCTGGATCGGTGAGCACTGGAAGGAGCTGGCCGAGGGCGGCGCGGACCAGGTGACGCTCTTCGAGGACACGTCGGAGATCTACGGCCCGATGAGCCTGCACGCGCAGGACGCCGCGCAGGGCTGACGCGCGCGGACCTCAGGAACGCGGGAGGGAGGCGGGGCCGAAAGGGCCCCGCCTCCCTCCTCCGCTTTCCCGAGGTCCGCTCACATCTCCCCGAGCGTGACCTCGGCGGTCCGCTCCGCGCCGTCCCGTACGTACGTCACCCGCTTCTTGTCACCCGGCTCGTCCCCGGCGAGCGCCTCCGAGAGCGAGGTGACCGTGGTGATCTCGGCGCCCCCGAGCCCGGTGATGATGTCGCCGGGCCTGATGCCCGCCTTGTCGGCGCCGCCGCCGCTCTTCACCTCGGCCACCGCGACGCCCGCGGGCCGGTAGTCGTCCCCGAGGACCGTGCGCCCGCTGATGCCGAGCGCGGCCCGGCCCGAGTCGGTGACCTTGCCGGTCCTCACGATCTGGTCGGCCACCGTACGCACCATCGAGGCGGGGATCGCGAAGCCGATGCCGGGCGCCGCGCCGCCGCCCATGTCCGGGTCGGCGGCGGCGAGCGTCGGGATGCCGATGACGTCGCCGTCGAGGTTCACCAGGGCGCCGCCGCTGTTGCCCGGATTGATCGCGGCGGAGGTCTGCACCATGTTCCCGATGGTGGCGCCGGTGCCGCCGCCCGCCCGGCCCTCGCTGACCGTGCGCCCGGTCGCCGAGACGATGCCCTGCGTGACGCTGGAGGACAGGCCGAGCGGTGAGCCCATCGCCAGCACGATCTGGCCGACCTCCACCTTCCCGGAGTCGCCGAAGTCCGCGGCCTTCAGGCCGCGCGGCACCTCGTCGAGCTTGATGACGGCGAGGTCCTGCTCCGGATAGGCCGACACCAGCGTGGCCGCGAGGGGCTGTTCACCGGTGGCCGTGGTGACCTTGAACGTCCTCTCCCGGCCCACCACATGGGCGTTGGTGACGATGTGCCCCTTGTCGTCGTAGACCACGCCGGAACCCAGACCGCGGGAGGCGTCGATCTGCACGACGGAGGGGAGCGCGTCCTTGATGACCTTCAGATAGTCGTCCTGGAGGTCACCGGCCGCGGCGGGAGCGGCGGCCTGCGTGGTCGCCCCCTTCTCCCGGGAGGCCCCGCCGTCCCCGGCACACCCGCCCAGCAGGGCGACCGGGACGAGCGCCCCCACCACTACGAACCCGCGCGAAACTCTCATACTCCCCGAGTCTCGGCCCCGCCTCCGTGGCCGTCCTGCGGTACGGGGCCGAACAGGGGGCAGGTCAGTCGCGGGCGCCGCAGACGTGGAGGAGGGCCGCCACCGCGCGATAGGGGTCGGTGCGCCCGGCCCGCTCCTCGGCGGCGAGGAGAGCGTCGAGGGCCGCCCCGTCGGCGGGCACGGCTTCGGAGAAGACCCGCACCCCGTACCAGGCCCGCAGCGGCGCGGCGATCCCCGCGAGCGCCCCGGAGACCCAGTCGAGCCGGTGCGCCCGGGCCCGCTTCCCGGAGGGGTCCTCGTAGGTGTCGGCACCGAAGGCGGCGAGGGCCCCGCCCCAGTCGCCCCGCAGCGCCGGCGCCATGGCCAGCGCGTCCGCGTTCCGTACGACGAGGGAGAGCAGGCCGCCGGGGGCGAGGACCCGGCCGAGCCCGGCGAGCAGCGCGTCGGGCTCCGCCGCGTCCTCGCCCCCGGCGGCCATGAGCCGGCCGTGGCACAGGACCACGTCGAAGCTCCCGGGCAGGAAGTGCACCCCGGTGTCGCGCCCGTCGCCCTCGACGATCCGCATCCGCGAGCGGATGCCCTCCGGCTCGGCGGCGGCCGCGGACCGCGCGGCGGCGAGCCCGTCGGCATCCCGCTCGACGCCGGTCACCTCGTGTCCGGCACGGGCAAGGCGGAGCGCCTGCGCCCCGTGCCCCATGCCGACGTCGAGCACCCGCAGCCGCCGTCCCACCGGGAACCGTGCCACGATCTGCTCGTCCAGCTGCCGCGCCACCAGTTCCTGGCACACGGCCGTACGCTCTCCAGGGCCTGCGCCCTGGGCCTGGCTCAGGGTCGCTCCCCGCGCTTGACCTGCGGCTTCGGCAGGCGCAGCCGGCGCATCTGGAGCGAACGCATCAGGGCGTACGCGACGGCGCCCTTCTTGTGCTCGTCGGGGAAGCGCTCCCGGAGGCGCTTCTTCAGCCGGAAGCCCGTGACGATCGAGTCGAGCACGATCAGGACGATCACGACGAGCCACAGCAGCAGCGCGATGTTCTGCAACTGCGCGACGCGGACCAGGCTCAGGACGAGGATGAGCACGGCCATCGGCAGGAAGAACTCCGCCACGCAGAACCGCGAGTCCACGAAGTCGCGGGCGTACTTGCGCACAGGACCCTTGTCCCTGGGCGGCAGATACCGCTCGTCGCCGCTGGCCAGCGCCTGGCGCTGCTTCTCCATGTTCGCGCGGCGCTCTTCGCGCGACCGCTTGGCGGCCTCCTTGCGCGTCGTCGGCGTGTTCATCACGCTGCGGCGCTGCGACTGGGCCACGGCACGCTTGGGGGTGGGGCGGCCCTTGGGGGCCTCGGGGTCACGGGGCGAGGACTGGGAAGACGCGCTCTCGGCTACCGGCGCCTTGGCGGCCGGGGCCTTCTCGTCCTTGGATCGGCTACGGAACACAAAAGCCAAGGGTACGGGGTAAGCGGGAGGCGTGGGGCCGGAGGACCCCTTTGCCGGGGCTTTGCCCGGGCTTTCCCGGGGGCGCACCGGCGGGAGACCGGGGGAGACCGGCGGGGGAGCAGCGGGAGACCGGTGAGCGCATGGACCCGCGCCCGCCGGGGAACGATCCCGCGACACCGGGCGTCTTGCTGATGTGGCGGAGCGACGGAGTGGTTCGACCCGGGCCGTCCCCGGGGGCGCACCTACTCCTTGCGCCGGAGGGACGGGCGGGGCAGTCGTCCTTGGGGATGAGCGCATCCGTCCGCGAACAGTGCGGTAATGGATACAGACCCCGTACCGTGGGTTCTGTTGCAGCAGCTGGAGCTGGAGTCCGTCAGAAGGGGGCGCGCGAAGCCCATGAGCGGTGTCATGAAGCGTATGGGGATGATCTTCCGCGCGAAGGCGAACAAGGCCCTTGACCGGGCCGAGGACCCGCGCGAAACCCTCGATTACTCGTACCAGAAGCAGCTGGAGCTGCTGCAGAAGGTGCGCCGCGGCGTCGCCGACGTGGCGACCTCCCGCAAGCGCCTCGAACTACAGCTCAACCAGCTCCAGAAGCAGTCCTCCACCCTGGAGGACCAGGGCCGCAAGGCGCTCGCGCTCGGCCGCGAGGACCTGGCCCGCGAGGCGCTCTCGCGCCGCGCCGCGCTCCAGCAGCAGGTCAGCGACCTGGAGACGCAGCACCAGACCTTGCAGGGCGAGGAGGAGAAGCTCACCCTCGCGGCCCAGCGCCTCCAGGCCAAGGTCGACGCGTTCCGCACGCGCAAGGAGACCATCAAGGCCACGTACACCGCGGCCGAGGCCCAGACCCGCATCGGCGAGGCCTTCTCCGGCATCTCCGAGGAGATGGGCGACGTCGGCATGGCGATCCAGCGCGCCGAGGACAAGACGGCCCAGCTCCAGGCCCGCGCCGGCGCGATCGACGAGCTGCTCGCGTCGGGCGCCCTCGACGACCCCTCCGGCCTCGCCAAGGACGACATCCAGTCCGAGCTGGACCGGCTCTCCGGTGGTACAGATGTAGAGCTGGAGCTGCAGCGCATGAAGGCCGAGCTGGCCGGCGGCTCCAGCGCGTCGAATCCGGCCATCGAGGGCGGCCAGGGCCAGTCCCAGGCGCAGTCGAAGGACGTCACGCGCTTCGACAAGCAGTAGCCACCGCTCACGTCCGAGGAGGGCGTCATGATCGTGAGGATCATGGGGGAGGGGCAGGTGAAGCTGGCCGACAGCCACTTCGCCGAACTGAACAAACTGGACGACGAACTGCTCGAAGAGATGGAGGGCGGCGACGAGGCGGGCTTCCGCCGCACGCTGCACGCCCTCCTGGACAAGGTCCGCGAGCTGGGGGACCCCCTCCCCGACGACGCCCTGGAACCCTCGGAACTCATCCTCCCCGCCCCGGACGCGACCCTGACGGAAGTCAAGGACATGCTCTCGGACGACGGCCTGATCCCTGGTTGACGAAGCCGGGGCCCGGGGGTGACGTCAACCCCCGCCCCCCTGAACCCGCTTTCCGTTCCCCCCGCCGGACGGCGCCCCGTACCGTTTAGCCGTGACCAACTTTGAACGGTGCCGCGGCTGGGCCAGGACGCACCCGTTGGCCGTGGACGCGGTCCTCGCGGCCGCCGCCCTCGTCTTCATGGTCATCGGCTCCTTCGCCGAGCCTTACGGGGAGCAGGGCTCCACCTGGAACGTGCACGCCCCGGGCGCCCTGAGCATCACGCTCATGGCCGCGGGCGCGGTCACGCTCGTCTTCCGGCGCCGCACCCCGTGGACGGTGCTCGCCGTCACCTCCGCGTTCTCCATCGTGGAGCTGGTGTCGACCGGGCCCCGCGCGCCGGTCGTGATGTGCGCCGTCATCGCCTTGTACACCGTGGCCGCCCGCACCAACCGCCCCACCACCTGGCGCATCGGCCTGATCACCATGGCCGGCCTCACGGGCGTCGCCATGGTCGCGGGGCCCCTGCCCTGGTACGGGCAGGAAAACCTCGGCATCTTCGCCTGGACCGGCATGGCCGCCGCCGCGGGTGACGCGGTGCGCAGCCGCCGCGCCTTCGTCGACGCCATAAGGGAGCGCGCCGAGCGGGCCGAGCGCACCCGTGAGGAGGAGGCGCGGCGCCGGGTCGCCGAGGAGCGCCTGCGCATCGCCCGCGACCTGCACGACGTCGTGGCCCACCACATCGCCCTGGTCAACGTCCAGGCCGGGGTCGCGGCCCACGTCATGGACAAGCGGCCCGACCAGGCCAAGGAGGCCCTCGCCCACGTCCGGGAGGCCAGCAGGTCCGCGCTCGGCGAGCTGCGCGCGACCGTCGGCCTGCTGCGCCAGAACGGCGACCCGGAGGCGCCCACGGAGCCCGCGCCGGGCCTGGCCCGGCTCGACGACCTCGTGGACACGTTCCGGCACGCGGGCCTGCCCGTGGAGGTGGCCCGCGGCGACAGCGGCCAGGCGCCTCCCGCCGCCGTGGACCTGGCGGCGTACCGCATCATCCAGGAAGCGCTGACGAACGTGCAGAAGCACGCGGGCGAGCAGGCCAAGGCGGAGGTCAGCGTGGTGCGGGTCGGGCCGAACCTGGAGATCACGGTGCTCGACGACGGCGCGGGGGACAACGCGCGGCCCGCCGACGACCCCGACCGCGGTGGCGGCCACGGCCTCATCGGCATGCGGGAGCGCGTCAGCGCGCTCGGCGGGCGGTGCAGCGTCGGGCCCCGCTACGGAGGTGGTTTCCGGGTACATGCGATCCTGCCGGTCACGACCGTGAAACAGGGCGGCCGGGAGCACAGCCCGGCCAGGGGAGGGACCGCGTGACGATCCGGGTGCTGCTCGCGGACGACCAGGCGTTGCTGCGCAGCGCGTTCAAGGTCCTCGTCGACTCCGAGCCGGACATGGAGGTCGTGGGCGAGGCGTCCGACGGCGCCCAGGCCGTGCGCCTCGCGAAGGCCGAGGCGGCGGACGTGGTCCTGATGGACATCCGCATGCCGGGCACGGACGGCCTCGCCGCGACCCGGATGATCAGCGAGGACCCGGCGCTTTCCCACGTACGTGTGGTCATGCTGACGACCTTCGAGGTCGACGAGTACGTGGTGCAGTCCTTGCGCGCGGGGGCGTCCGGGTTCCTCGGCAAGGGCGCGGAGCCCGATGAGCTGCTCGGCGCCATCCGGATCGCGGCCGCGGGCGAGGCGCTCCTGTCGCCCACGGCGACGAAGGGGCTCATCGCCAAGTTCCTCGCGCAGAGCGACGGTTCGGACAGTGACGCGCCCGGCCGCGGCGAGCGCCTCGACGCGCTGACCGGGCGCGAGCGCGAGGTCCTCGTCCAGGTCGCGGGGGGCCTCTCGAACGACGAGATCGCCGAGCGCCTGGAGGTCAGCCCGCTGACCGTCAAGACCCATGTGAACCGGGCCATGGCGAAGCTGGGCGCCCGCGACCGGGCCCAACTCGTCGTGATCGCCTACGAGTCGGGCCTCGTGCGGCCGCGGGGCGACTGACCGCCGGTCGGCCGCCCCGTGACCGACCGGCACACCGCCTACGGCAGCGCCAGCATCCGCTCAAGCGCCAGCTTCGCGAACTGCTCGGTCTCGCGGTCGACCTCGATGCGGTTGACGAGCTTGCCGTCGGCCAGGGACTCCAGGGCCCAGACCAGGTGCGGCAGGTCGATGCGGTTCATGGTGGAGCAGAAGCACACCGTCTTGTCGAGGAAGACGATCTCCTTGCCCTCGGGCGCGAAGCGGTCGGCCAGGCGGCGCACCAGGTTCAGCTCGGTGCCGATGGCCCACTTGGAGCCCGCGGGGGCGGCTTCCAGGGTCCTGATGATGTGCTCGGTGGAGCCGACGTGGTCCGCCGCCGCCACGACCTCGTGCTTGCACTCGGGGTGGACCAGGACGTTCACGCCGGGTATGCGGGCCCGGACGTCCTCGACCGACTCCAGCGAGAAGCGGCCGTGCACGGAGCAGTGGCCGCGCCACAGGATCATCTTCGCGGCGCGCAGCTGCTCGGCGGTCAGGCCGCCGTTCGGCTTGTGCGGGTTGTAGACGACGCAGTCGTCCAGGGACATCCCCATGTCCCGCACGGCGGTGTTCCGGCCGAGGTGCTGGTCGGGCAGGAAGAGGACCTGCTCCCCCTGCTCGAAGGCCCACTCCAGGGCCCGCCGGGCGTTCGACGACGTACAGATCGTGCCGCCGTGCTTGCCGGTGAACGCCTTGATGTCGGCGGAGGAGTTCATGTACGAGACGGGCACGACCCGCTCGGCGATCCCGGCCTCGGTCAGCACGTCCCAGCACTCCGCGACCTGCTCGGCCGTGGCCATGTCGGCCATCGAGCAGCCCGCGGCCAGGTCCGGGAGCACGACCTTCTGGTCGTCGGTGGTCAGGATGTCCGCGGACTCGGCCATGAAGTGCACGCCGCAGAAGACGATGTACTCGGCGTCCGGCCGGGCGGCGGCGTCCTTGGCCAGCTTGAACGAGTCGCCGGTGACGTCCGCGAACTGGATGACCTCGTCGCGCTGGTAGTGGTGGCCGAGCACGAAGACCTTGTCGCCGAGCTTCTCCTTGGCGGCGCGGGCGCGCTCCACCAGGCCGGGGTCCGACGGCGAGGGCAGGTCGCCCGGGCACTCCACGCCGCGCTCGCTCCTCGGGTCGGCCTCGCGGCCGAGCAGCAGAAGAGCGAGCGGGGTCGGCTCTACGCCGAGGTCACCGGGGGCTACGGGGGCCGCGGGGGATTGGGCGGTGGTCACGTCACGCACCCTTTCTGTTCTGCAGACGATGCCTTTTCGTCTAATTGACGTTATCTATCATAACCGCTTCACGTCAGTTTGACGATGGCCATAGTGTCGATGTGACGCATCCCCTGTGGGCCCCCGTGTGCGAGCATGGGAATGAATTCGCGGCCACACCGGTTGGAACCGGTCGGCAAGCAGTCTCCGTACTACCCGGGAGCGATGTAGATGTCCGTATCGGACGAGACCACCACCGTCACCGACGGCATCATCCTGACCGACGCCGCCGCGGCCAAGGTCAAGGCCCTGCTCGACCAGGAAGGCCGTGAGGACCTGGCGCTGCGCGTCGCCGTTCAGCCCGGTGGCTGCTCGGGCCTGCGTTACCAGCTCTTCTTCGACGAGCGCTCGCTCGACGGGGACGTCGTCAAGGAGTTCGGCAGCGTGAAGGTCGTCACCGACCGCATGAGCGCCCCGTACCTGGGCGGTGCCTCCATCGACTTCGTCGACACCATCGAGAAGCAGGGCTTCACGATCGACAACCCGAACGCCACGGGTTCGTGCGCCTGCGGCGACTCCTTCAGCTAGACCGTTCGTCACGAAGGCGGGGGGGTCCCCCCCCGAGGGGGGGGGTCCCCCCCCCTTTCTTCCCCCTTCGCCGCGGTGGCCAAGCCCACCCCGGAGTCCGCACCTTTTTCCCCCTTTTCTCCGCGAA